>JABIAA010000091.1 GCA_018656485.1 bacterium
AACAGGAAAAGCAAAAAAATAAAATGGAGTTGGGCACAAAAATTTTTATCACAAGGAGTAGGATGTGACAAAATTTAGAATCTTATTTTTCTTTCTTCCGCTCACACTGATTTTTTCACAACAAACCTCGGGAGAAATTAGCAAAAAAACATATATTGGACAGTGGATAAAATACCTTCAGCCAGAACTTATAAAACAACACATCGGTGACCCACGAAGCTTTCTTACATCCATTTTGAAAAGCAATAAAATAATCCGGTACGGCGACAAAGTCCGAATGGTCCATTACCACGAACTTAAAGACTTGAGAGCCGGCACAGGAGTTGAAATTGCAGACCTCCCCAAAGGACTTGGGTACGACCCTGATGAACATTTAAAATGGCTTAAAGCATCTTTCTATACCCTAGGCGCAGCGGGACTAAAAAAAGATGCAGTTGAAATTTGGCAAAATGGACTAAAAAGAATAAATGACTTCAAGGTAGCGTCCATGCCTTCAGTCTCAACCTACGAGGAAAACAGTGTTTCCGCCGCCAACTACTGGATTATAAAAGGACCACATCACGACGAAGATTTGTGGAACAGCCCCACAGGAATGGAAGTAAAAAGCGGTGACATCATTCGACTTGAAAATGCCTACACAAAGAAAAACTTACGTATCGTAGATAAATCAATCGAAACCGGCGGCACCGAGGGAATTGGAAATGAATCCGACAACTGGCGGGTTCGACTTTCTGGCGGAAGCAGAATGATTTGGGGCGTTCCATTCCGGCTGACCCACATAGAAAGTGGAAAATCACTAGCATTAACAAATTCAAGAGTAGTTGCGACAGATACAGAACACCAAGACGTTGAAACCCCAGACGACCCTGATGCCGATGCCGATGAAGCCGCCAACAGATTGACAACCCTCCAAAGTGAACAGGCCGCACTTCTTGCGGATGCAAATGCAAAAGCTGGAGCAGAAACGCCAGGGGCCGCCACACCACCACCTCTTCCAAAAAAGAAACCTAGCATCATCGATGGCATGGACCCAACTGAACTACAAAGAATTTGGGGAGTCATCGACGCACGACCAACTCCTCCGCCGGAAGAAGATGTTGCATGGACCGGAGCACCGTTTGGAGCACCTGCTGGAAAAACAGATTGGAGTCGACTGTCCATAGAAATTGATAAGCTCGGAATGGGCGGAGGAATCGCACCAAAGTCTACGCAAGATTTTGCCGCCATGTCGGCAATGAAAAAACCAAGCGTTTCCGGATTT
Source organism: bacterium (assembly GCA_018656485.1). Lineage (GTDB taxonomy): Bacteria > Babelota > Babeliae > Babelales > JABIAA01. The sequence goes on from JABIAA010000091.1 coordinate 1,262, forward strand.
GCAAAAGATACAATCCAACAATTTGACGCAAGCTTCACACTTAAAATTAATCCATTGCTCAGTAAGGGCGCTTCCTGGCTTGGGAAATCTTTAAAAAAACCAGGCCAAGCAACTTTGTTCTTCCGCGCAAAACCTGAAGACAAGGGAAACATCCAAGTTGTTTTTGGAAAAGATGTTGGAATCGATTTTGTCTGGAAAATAATCATCGGTGGATGGGACAACACAAAGTCCGCAATCGTAAAGCGACACTTTGAAGGCGGAAAAGCGGTTGACGACATCGTCAAAGAAGTTACCCCTGATGAAAGCCCACTAGCACAGGTAGAACCGGGCACATATATTCCATACTGGGTCAGCATCGATGAAGGACACATCCTTGTCGGCGCCGGCGGTAGCATCGGGCAAAATGTTTTCATGTCATGGAAAGATCCAAATCCACCAAAGGGAATTCGTCGCGCAGGATTTTCAACACACAAAACCCCTGTGACCTACGCAGAAATCCAAATTCGAAACAAAGTTCAACCAACACCACCAGCAAGAATATTCCACACATCAAAAGACACAGTCGTTGTTGAACCTGGAAACGATTTGACCGTGTTCAACAAGCCATTGCGTGTTCCTGGTCGCGGGGCTATGTCATTCAAAGTGAAGGGCGATGAAGGAGCGATAATCGCCTTCATGAATGACGAGGACGACAACAAAGCTCGGTACGAGGCCGTGTTTGGCGGCTTCGGTGTGGACAGCGGAATAATGATCAGAAAATACAATCCAGATACCGATAGCTACACAACGTTGAGCAAAGTAAAAACAACATCATTTCCGGAAGCACAAATTAGCGATAAATCTTTCCGACAATTTTGGATGAGCGTGCACTACGGACAAATCGCTGTTGGTGCCGGACGACTCGGCAAAAACGTCATCATTGCAACACAAGACTTTGAGCCATTCCGACGCGTTGGTTCAATTGCTTTTGGCACAACAGGAAAAGGCGGAGCTTCATTTAAAAGTATTTCGATTTCATCGCCGGTAAAACTAAGTCCTGAGAAAAAAGAAGAATCATACGAACGCTCAAAAGAATTGTTTGCGTACAAGGGTGACATGCAAATAATTCTTCCATTCGAATACCGAATTGAACAAGAAGGGCAATCAATTAAGTTCACCGACGTAATCAACAACAAGACTTTCTACCCAGGCGGAACACCGCAGCAGGATGCCCAATACTTTTTCATGCTAACAATTCGCCAAGACGGCTTCCCACAAATCGACTGGACAACAGAGCCTCTAAACCCAAAGAAACTGGAAATGGAAAAATCCGCACACAAAATGCGAGCACTTGGTGATGCATTTCTTCAAGCATCAATGTCCGTGCAAGGTGGTGGTGTTGTTGGTTCGCTCATCGGCGTCGGACTCAGTGCAGGATTCGCCGGTGCAGGAATCGGAATTGCAGGCGAAGCCGCTGCAGCAAAAGAAGCAGGGCTCATGGGATTCCGCGGGCATGACTCATATGTCTTCACCGACAAAATAAACACAAATAAGCTTGGTGAAAGTGACATCCCACCGGAAGCTCAAGTTAACCGCGCAAAGATCGAACAAAAAATTGAACTCGGCGGAAAGTGGAGCCCATCAAGTCGAGAAAAACTTGAAAGACTTGTTCTGTTGTATCGACAGTCAATTAACATGATCAACCACCCGTTCGTCGTGCAGGATCAATACATTCGCAAGAGCATCTTTGAGGCAGTCGACAGCATGTACGAAGGGCACAAAGCGTTATATCCAAAAGTTGGGGGTGCAGTTGAACCTGGCAGCGAGCCATCGTACAACTCGCTTCTCAATCTTTTGATAAGCGCCTACAACAACGCGTACCTCGTAAACGCCGACAACGTTGACCAGTCAAAGAGAAAAGACTCATGGCTGGTCAAAATCAATGAACTTGCGCGCTACCTACTTCAAGGACACGCATCTGCGGGACTCACACTGCGGCCATACTTCGGAGAATACATCTGGCTTGAAGAACATCTTCCAGAAAAAAGTAGTGGAACAATTTTATTTGAAGCCCGCGGACTCAACGACATCTTCGTTGCATTCGGACAACGACCATTCAAAACAAGAAACTCCGACAACGAAATTTACGAAGTTGTCATCGGCGGCTGGGACAACACCAAAACTGTTATCCGAGTTCAAAGCCTTGATCAGTCGGTTAAAGAATTCACGAACAAAGAATTCCCTGAAGCAATGATTAACCCACTCGAGTTCCAAAAATATTGGATCAGCACAAACAAAGGTGAAATCGTTGTTGGAAAGGGAGACATTGCTGAAGAAAATGTGGTTCTTCGATGGCAAGATCCATATCCAGTGCAACGACTCAAGTACGTCGGACTAAGCACATGGAACACTCCAGTCACCTACAGGAATGTCTACG
>JABIAA010000092.1 GCA_018656485.1 bacterium
AAATTCATCCGGGTGATGCAATGGATAAAGATCTCTATGACTTACCTGCAGAAGAAGCAGCAGCCCCACAAGATGTACCCCTAGCAGAAACGTCTAGCAACTAATTTAAACAACTTAGATTCGTAAATAATTTACGCGGCGGCTGGAGTTTCCAGTCGCCGTTCTTTTTTTGTTCCAACGACTTTGTGTAATTCAAAACTTAACTCTACAATTCCTTTGCGCAACCCGTCTGACCAACTTTTATCAATGGCTCTTTCGCTCTGAGCTTCTCCAATTCAATATCGATAAGCTTGCTAATGAACGCACGGTGATCCATCCCAGCATATGCAGCATGTAAAAAAAGAAATGACTTCTCTGCCATTCCAGAAATTGTGTTGGCATCAAAAAGGTATGGAACCCCGTGGCAATCGACGATTCCATCTATCCGAGCAAACGTAGAAAACCCTAGAGCAACGCATGCTTTTATACATTCACTTTCGATTTTTTCACAAACCGCTGGATCGAATCGCGCTGGCAAAAATTTCTTAGCAAGAGTTTGTCCGTATTTTTGAGCGTAGTCGTAAATAGAGGCCCCAGGAGCCAGTACCACTTCTGTCACCCCCAAAGATCTCCAGAATGGCAAACCTCGTTCGTCTTCGAGTAGGACACATGTGAACTCGCTGCCCTCTAAAAACGCTTCAACCAAAACTGACTCACCCAAAGAGCCACCGCAGGTTGATGCTTTTTGTACCGCAGAAGCAAAATCTTTTTGGGATTTTACTTTTGTCACTCCGAAACTAGACCCCTCTGAAGCTGGCTTTACAATGCACGGAAACTCAACGGCATGTTGTTCCGCCAAGCGAAAAATTTCTGCGCCAATGCTAAGCGACGCAACATGTGCAGGAATTGTAAAGCCACTTGGAGTTTGAATTTTGTTGGCTTTCAGAATTTTTTGCTGAAATTCTTTGTTCATTCCAACAGCGCTACCACAAACTTTTGTCCCGAGATACGGAATTTCAAGAAACTCAAGAAAGCCTTGTAGGCAGCCATCTTCCGAATATCTGCCGTGTGATGCAATAAAAACGAAATCAACAAGCCGTGGTAGTTCACACCAATGAATTTGTGTTGCATTATTCTCAAATAGAGAGTCAAACTTTTTTGTAGATGTTTGTAAAACAAAGTCTAGCGAAAGCAAAAACACTCTTCCGTCGCAACTTTGAAAAACTGGAATTGCGTGATATTTATTTTCGTCAATGTGATGGCAAATTGTTTTGCCTGAGGTTATTGAGACTTCATGCTCTACTGAGCGGCCACCAAAGAATATGCCAACGCGAACCTTTTTGCCTTGCGAATCAACGCTTTTTGGCCTTAGGCTTCTTTCCAATACGTTGCCCCATTTTAACTTCCGTCTCGTATCCTTCTTCAGAATGCTTTCTCAGTTTCTTCTTGAACTTGATTGCACCTCTTTCAAAAAGTAGAGCGACAGTGGAACCACCACATGAGAAGTATCCGAACTCGTCGGCCTTATTGTAGTTGCCTTCCAGCTTTGCATCAACAATGATTTTTCCAACGCACGCTGCGCCAACTGGAATCATCAAAACTTCGCCAAACTCTTTTGTATCAAGCTTGAGAAGAACTCTCTTGTTTGTAAGAAGTGGATTTTTATTCCGACTGTACGCAACAGGGTTTACTGAATCTAATTTCCCATCAACGTAGGTATTGTTTTTGTAAGCCGCATCACACGGAAAATGAAATCTGTGGTAGTCGTAAGGAGCAAGTCTAATAACAGCAAGGCTCCCACCTTTAAATTTTTTAGCAAGATCTTCATCTCCACCAACAAGCTTAAGAACACTACAGCAACACCCCTTGATGTTGAACATTGTATGTTTTTTCAGGTCGGTTAACACGTAGCACTTGCCATCCGCAGGAGAGGAGAAAACATTTGCTTTGGAGTCAACTTTTCGCATGCCTGGCTTTAATCTTCTCGTAAAGAAATCATCGAACGATTTATAATTTTTTTCTTCGTATTCCGACATGTCGAGATTGTTCTTGCGGATAAATTTTGCAACCCGATGCCGACTTAGCCATGATCTATTCCACGTACCGTGAACAGCAGACAAAGTTTTTTTGGGAAATAAAAAATTAGTGGCCCCAAAAAACTTTGGGGTGTAAAAAAATTTCATTGTTTTAAATGCGGAGACGTTATCTTCAACCCGCTTGTTATTGAGATTGTAGAATTTTATTCCGTGGGTCCCAACAACCTTTTTATCTGAATGTTTTTTCTTAAAACCACGAATTGCTTGGCTGGAAGAAAATGGAAATAAGATGGTACACGAAAGGACAAGCAAGCGAAAAAATTTCATGACTCTCCCGTTTCAAGGTATAAAACCCACACTGTTTTACCGTCCCCCATAGAAGAACAGATTAGCACGCGGCTTCTAGAGCCACAAATGGACCGCTCACATAACGGCAAACAGTTAAAAAATTAGGCTTTTTTTATCGAAAAAAATCAACAAAGCGAATCTCAGAAGCCACAAACACAAAACGTCCCAGCGCGCGGATATGCGGCTGGGACGCTATATATTTTGTATGTTTTTTACAAAATTCAATAAAAAAGGCTATTCAGGCGTACCAGCTTCGTGATAGTAAGCATTCACGTTTAGTTCCATTTGCCTGCATGCAGCGCCAGAAACAGTCTCAAGAAGCTCTCCAACACAGAAGAACAACTCGTCCACAAATCCTTCTGCAGACTCTTCATCTGCGACCCAGGACTTTATAAGCTCCTCGATGCTAGACTCTTTGACCTCGGATTTTACCGGTTCTTGCGATGTCATGACTGCCAACTCTTCTCTTGCGACCTTTTTCGCTTTTATCAAAGCAGAAATATAATTGAATGCCATCCACTGCGGCTCCAGTGCATATTTTCTTATAAAGTCACATGAAACATCAGCAACATTGATCATGAAATCTATGAGACGTTCTTTCGAAACATCTGACAAATCTAGAAATTTTCCAGGCTCAGTCAGGCCGCTGTGAGAATAAACCGTCAAGCTGGTGTCGGTCATTTTTACGGCGAATGAATTATAATCTGGAGCTGATGGAAATTCTTTGCCTGTTAATTTTTCTAGCGCTTTCCCAGTAAATAATTCGCGAACTTCGTCAATCCGCTCAGAAATATAAACTCGAACCGCAACGATTATTTTTTTTGCAAAGGCAAGTGCCTTATCTTTTGTTTCCATAAGATCGCGAATCGACAGCATCTTTGCTTCCGCGGCAATATCGTTTAAAACGCTTTTGACTTCGTCGCTTTTCATCAACACAGCTTTTGTTTTTGCATCGGTAATCAAAAGAGACAGTGCTGCATCGGTAAACTTTGCAAGTTCGTCGTCGAACTTTTTTTTCTCTTCTGCAGTGTTAAGTTCATCTTGCTGAGCAATGTGTGCCATTGAGCCGACAAGCGATGCCAATAAATTGAGAGTTTCTTTTTGTTTTTCTTTTTTACTTTCTGCGGCAACAACTTTCCCAGCATCAGAAAGACTTTGAGATACAGTGTTTAGAATGAATGGAACAAACGATTTATCAACACCGGCAAGGAATTGGTCTGCGCTCTTTGTTGCATACGTCTCCGACTCATGAGCGCAGGACGACACTCCCGCAAACAACGAACAAAAAGTTGCACATGCAACTAATTTCAACTTCATCCTTTTCCCCTTTTTTTTGGTCCAACACAAAACCAGCTGGCGTTTGTCACCCACGAGGGTAAGGTTATCATTATAAAGAAATAGGGCAAGTAACAAACACAATGGAGAAAAAATGCCAAACGATCTTTTAGGTGCACATATTTCAATCACCGGCGGAATAAACATTGCAATAGAAAAAGCAAAAAGTATTGGATGTACGGCTATTCAAATTTTCACAAGTAACCCACGAAGTTGGAATAAAAAACTTTTTTCAGAAGACGAAAAAAAATTATTTACACAATCGTGTGAACAGTCAGGCATCAGAGAAGTTGTTGCACATTCATCGTACTTACTGAACATCGCATCAACAGACAAGCTCATACAGACACGGTCTAAAAATTTTCTACAATACGAGCTTGAAAGATGTGAATCTCTCAGCATCAACACTGTGGTTGTTCACCCGGGCTCTAAAAAAGAAACAGCGGATAAGCAGGCATTCGCCGCTGCGGCAAACGCAATAAATTACGCACTGGAAAAGAACCACGGAAAAACGTCTATTGCAATAGAAACAATGGCGGGGCAAGGCTCTCAAATCGGCGCCCGATTTGAAGAGTTAAAAGAGATTTACGAACGCATCGAAAATAAATCGCGAGTCGTTTTTTGCATGGATACCGCACATATTCATGCATCTGGCTACAGCATCGGCACGAAGGAAACATTCAACAAAGTTTTAAAACAATTCGATAAAATTTTGTCTTTGAATAAATTAAAAATCATTCATATGAATGATTCAAAAACAGCTTGTGGATCAAAGTCTGACCGCCATGAAAAAATTGGGCAAGGAACAATTGGCCTTGAAGCATTCGACGCAATTATGAATAACAAGTTGCTTGAAAAAATCCCTAAGATCCTCGAGACTCCCGTCCACTCGCTTCAAGAATACGGGGAGGAGTTGAAGCTCCTTCGAAGCCTGAAGAAAGCTTAGTAACTTTTTCTATCCTCCAAAGTGGAGAGAAAATAATTAGTGCCCATGTAGCGAAACCAAGCAAGAGAAGAATTGTAACGGCTGTAAGTGAAAAGACTCCAAAAACAAGCCCAGACCCTACAACTCCGAGAAAACTTCCGAATGAAGCAACAGTTACCAAAATTTGGTGATCATTCCAATTTTTACGTCTCAAAAAATGACAAAAGTGGTGCGGGCTTCCACGGTAAAATGGGATTCCATGGATAGTCCTAATTACAATCAGTGACGCAACTTCAAGCAACGGAACACCAAGAATAATTGCGGGGGTAATAAATCCATACGGCTGTCGCTCACTCCACGAAAACAGCAGCGGCATTGCAGCAAGAATTCCACCGATGCACAAGGCCCCAGCGTCGCCTAGATAAATTTTTGCTGGCGGCTTGTTGTAAATAAAAAAACCAAGAACCGCTCCAATAAAAGCACAAGTCAAAATACTGATGGTAAAGTCACCAAGAAAAATTGCGATGATCGCAAAAAAAGAAGCTGAAATAATGCTTATCGTCGCGGCAAGTCCATCCATCACATCGGTCAAGTTGACGGCATTAATTACTGAGAGCATCCACAAAGCCGAGGCGCCAGTATTCACAACGCTGGAAAAGAAAGCGACCTTAAGCATAAAGCCACCTCGAAGAAGACAGATCACCGCGATAATTTGTCCACCAAATTTTTGTGCTGGCGACAAAACTTTACAATCATCGATGAGTCCTATAAACAGAAGCATTGTGGTTCCAAAAATTAACCACAGCACTCGCGTGCCAAAAAAAGAAAATAGCGATAGCGACGCTATGAATGCATAATAAACCGCAAGCCCGCCAAGGTATGGCGTCGAGCGTTCATGTTTTTTTAGATGCGAATCTGGAATATCAAAAAAATTTAATCTAGAAGCTGCACGCATCAAAATAGGAACAATGTATTGAGCAATCCAAAACGCTCCAAACAAAGATCCAACATGCCTTAGAAACACAAAAACCATTGTAGGTAACCCTTTCTCCGGCACCGCTTATAAGCACCGAAAACAATGTACTACACTCAAAATAATTTTGTGAGGATATAGAAAAGAAAGCTCCGCAAACTAGAAAACAAAAAAATATATGCACAAAAATTAACGGTTGCAAAGGATAGTAACCGCCTTTACATTTCGCATCAGACACATCCAATTTAAAAATGCTTTGATGCACAGGTGCAAAAATAATACTCAGCAGCCTCGGGAAAAGGACCTGCTAAGCCTTAGCCATCACATAGCGGTGACAATCCACGATGTAGCCAACGATAATTGCTAGAACAAATTAATTTTATTCGCAGCAAAATACCGTAGTTTGCCGAAAAGCAAACCATCAACGTCGTAGCACATGCTCATTAGCAAAACATTTTATTGTGTTTGATATTCAGACGATCACGAAAGGATGTCTGCCGATTGCAGGTACGAATGGTCGCAACCTACGAATTATTTTATAAAGCTAGACTACGTCTAAGTGAAGCCTTGCGCCGTTTTCTTGATACAGCAACTTCCTGCACGCATCATAGCTTTGCCAATAACTCCGCATTTCCCGACGATCCATGTTGAAAGACAGTAAACAACCGCCGCTTCAGAAAATTTGTGCCGTTTTCTTGATACAGCATTTTCCTACGAACGTCTTCACCGGCCCATCAACAATTTTTTCTCCCTCAACCACATAACGCCACTTTCAACAAAGAGCGCCTTGATGTATCTATTCGGATGTTTCCAAGATGCATTCTGCCAAGTCACCAACTTGCCACTCGTTAAACCCATCGATGATGAAAGCACATTCAAAACCAGCATGCGCTTCCTTAACTACTTTTTTATCTCTTTGAAGACTCGTAATCGAGCCACAAAAAATCTCTTCGCCATCCCGCATGCACTTGATTTTGCCAGTACGCTTTACCGTTCCGTCAACGACCATACATCCCGCAATGACAACACCGCTTTTGATTGGAAATATTTTACGAACTTCTGCGGTTCCAACTTTTTTCTGAATAATTTTTTTCTTACGAGTCAACTGCAAAAGCTCTTCTAGTGCATCGGTCAAACGATAGATCACGTCGTTCCGAACAATTTTTACGTGCTTTTCTTGAGTAAGTGCAGCTGCATTTCGTTCGACTTTGACATTGAGCGCCAAAATGTAAGATGAGGAATTTAAAGCAAAAAGAACATCTTGCTCAGACACGTCGCCAACAGAGTTCCTAAGAATTTTCATGCGGCCTTTGTACTCCGCATCTTTTTTCGAAAGAATAGAAATGGCCTTCTTGACCGCATCACACGATCCCTGCGTATCCGCACAAACCACCAAGTTGAGTACTGACAAATCTTCTTCCGGTTGGTCGGAGCGAGTAACTTCACGCATGTCAGCGGCAAAACTACTAACGCCACCACTGGATGATCGCGCTTTTGAATACTCGCTTTGTGGAACAACGTTTAGCCATCCGCCCGGCTTTGCAGTGCGATCAAACCCTGCAATCTGAACTGGTATTGATGGCCCAGCCTCAGCGATTTTTTTTCCATCCGAGTCAATAAGCGAGCGAATTTTTCCTGTCGCACCAGGAGAAACAAAATAATCTCCCTGACGCAAAGTTCCTTGCGTCGGAATAACAGTTGCGACTGGTCCATGCCCACGATCAATTTTTGCTTCCAAAATAAACGCCTGCGCCTTAGCACACGGATCTGCTTTAAGCTCCATCATTTGCGCCTGAAGAACCACCATTTCTAGAAGTTCTTCAACGCCATGTCCGGTCTTCGCAGAAATCGGAACAATAACGGTTTTCCCACCCCAATCTTCTGGAACAAGATCGTGCTGCGCCAGCTGACGTTTAATTTTTTCTAAGACAGCCGCTGCGTCAACTTTATCTATTTTATTAACGGCAACGATAACAGGAAGTTCTGCTTGTTTTGCATGGTCAATAGCTTCTAAAGTCTGCGGCATAACACCATCATCGGCAGCAACAACCAAGATCGCGATATCCGTCACGCGAGCCCCGCGGCCTCTCATTGTCGTGAATGCTTCATGCCCAGGAGTGTCAACGAAGACTATTTTGCCATGCGTGCTAGAAACTTCATACGCACCAAGATGTTGTGTAATACCTCCCTTTTCTTTTGCCGCTACGCCCGCTCTGCGGATGTAATCGAGAAGGGTGGTTTTTCCATGGTCAACGTGACCCATCACAACAACCACTGGCCAACGAGATTTATCTCCAGATGCACAGGCAACAGCCTTTTTCTTATCAAAGCTCTCTGTTGCAACTGGTTCATTGAGATGTGCAACAATACCAAACCCGCCGGCAAGATCAACAATCAGGTCTTTGGATAAAACATGGTTTTTGTTGCAAGGAATTCCACGCTGCAAAAGAGAAAGAATTAAATCACCCGACTTTTTGCCCATGATAGATGCAGCATCTGACAAAGGCAGATCTCCATCGAATGTAAATTCTGTTACGGGCTCAATGTGAATCTCTTTGTCGACGAATTCTCTTCGCTGACGGCCTTTTTTATTGCCACCGCCTCTTCTGCCGCGAGCAGGTTTCTTACGCGAATTAAACGTGGTTTTCACTCCACCAGTCGAAGGGGTCGCAGGCTTTTCGGCTGCTTTACCAGAAGGCGGAGCTGATTTTTTTGTGCTGTTCCCCGCAGAAGAAACCGCTTTTTTTGCGCTTGGAGCGGGCTTTTTAGCCGGCGACTTTTTGAATTGTTTTTCCAGCGGAGCAAGTGAATCATCAGGAATTACGGCCATGTGGTTTGCAACCTCAACGCTATTTTTTTTCAGAAACTCAATAACGTCTTTACT
>JABIAA010000093.1 GCA_018656485.1 bacterium
GAAGATAAATTTATCCAACGGCGCAAACGCACTGCTCCACAAAGTAAGCCACCAAAAGAAAAAACAATCTCCGAAACTATCGACCTAGCCAACGAACTTGAACTCGTTGAAGAAGAAATAAAAGAACAAGTCGTTGAAAACAAAGAGCTCAAAACAAAACTAGAAGCAGAACTAAAAGAACACCCCAAAGAAAAAGAGAGGTATCGCGACGGCGGGGGCTACAGTGCGCCATACTCCAGTGGATACGATAGATCTGACTATGGCGACAGAGACGATGAGTACGCCAGAGATTCATCACCCTACTCGTCGTACGGTGGCAACTCATCATGGCGCGACTATCCAAACAACTACGACTACAAATACCCTAAGGGCAAAACAGGAACAACAACCTCTTCAAACCAAGGTGATGGTAAAAAAAACCAAACCTTCGGCGGACCGCTTCCACAAAATGAACGACCGTTGGGAGGAATCAACGAAGCACTCGATCAATTCATCGGAAGTGCAATTGTCGACAAAATAATCGAACTCGGGGATGAAAAATTCACGTACAAAACTCCTGAATTCTTCGACACAATGACCGAAGCTTTTTCCACAATAAAATTTTCTGAACTATCTCAACTCGTCAAGACACTCGACGTGAAAATAAAAGATCGAAGCGAAAAAGACAAACCTAAAAAAGAACCGTCGAAAACTAAAAAGAAAGAAGAAACAGAAAAGCCGGAAGAAAAAAAGATCGCCGAATACAAAAGTAAAAAACTTGCAATGGCTCCTGGGCTCGCAAAACTAACCAGCTACCCCGTTAGATTCCCCGCAGGAAAAGGAAAAGGCGACCAAACACTACACCTCCCTGGCATGCTTTACGAGGCCGCAACCGCCCGACAACTCTCAAAAAAAGTAATCGAAGGGCATCTCAAAGAAGTTCGCCACCACATCATTGCACTAAAAGATCTTTGTGAAAATTTGAAGAAAGACACCGGCTTCGCCTCTAAGATGACCGCGGCAGAAAAACAAATCGAAAAAAACGCCGATGCATACGAAAGCGAACAATCAAAACAAACACTTTCAACCATCGAACTTTCAAATAAAAACTTCAAGAACCCAAGCGCCCTCCTAAAAAGCCTGAGCGCCCTCACCGACGCGGGGCTTAAACTTCGCTACGAAAAACCAACAATCAAAAGTTTCCAAGCACACTTCCAAGAAAAAAAATCGACGGGAGAAAAAGTTCACTCATTAATTAGAGTCACAAATAATTTGATACAAGGACAAAAAAAATCGAGCCAAGAAATAGAACAGCTTAAACTTGCAGTCAAAGAACTTGAGTGGGCATGGACACCAGAGCTCAAGGGACTTGCAGTCAAAGAAGCCACCCCAGGGAAGGGGCGCCAACAACCAGCCCAAAGCCAGGGAGGCATGCCATCACCTCAAGAAATGGCAATATTTCTAAGGAACATGGGAATGCAAGACGAACAAATTCAACAAGCCCTTCAAGACCCACAAACAATCCAACAAGTCGTTTCTTTGATGCACCAACAAGGACAAGTCGGCGGACCGCCGCATCAACAACAGCGAAGACCACAATCTCAGCCACAACAACCACAGGAACCAGAAAAAAAATGGTACCAACAAATACCAATCATCGGAGAATTTTTATAACAAGGCTGAGCTTGCTAGCCCGCCTTAACCTTGTCGACAATGAGGTTAATCGTCGGCAAGGGTTAAATTTGTATTGTCGATGATAATCACGTCTTTATTCGGAACATCATCGAGATTTAAAGAGCCAATATCACGAACAATATGGATTCCCCCAATCAAAAACATCTTCAGGTTTTTTCAACTGTGATGGCACATCGGGGTAGGCCTGAAATTGGTTTTTATAAAAATAAAGCTTTTGTAGCTTTGTAAGTTGTGCCACTCCTAGGGGAAATTGCGTAAGTAAATTTTCACTAACATCAAGGATTTCAAGTTTCTTCAAATTTTTTATGATTTCCGGAAGCTCTTTAATGTGATTTCCTTGAAGCTCCAGCCATCTCATATTTGTAAGGA
>JABIAA010000094.1 GCA_018656485.1 bacterium
CTACGTCGGACCGCATTACAAAAAAGCGATCGCAGATAAATGGAACCCAATCCCGGAACCAACAAAACCAGCAGAACCTGCCGGTCCAACGGAGTCACAGAAAGTTTCTGCACTCATCCAGGAAATGATCCCAATCCTTGAAGGCTTCGATGGGGAAGGACTAACCAAAGAACAAATCAACGGACTAATGCAGCAGATGATTACAGCGATTGAAAACCAATTGGCAAACGTGAAATTTGCGGATTCCATAAAAGAATCTGTGCAAGGCACCGCCAATTACATCAAAAGCTCCGACCCCAATTCTCTCGAGGTAACAGCGTTCACAGAAAAGATAATCGGCGATCTTTCGGCACTTGCCGACGCAGCAAAGGAACTGTAAAGCGCAAATCGATGGGCAAGCTTGATGCAAGAGAAATCTTGTGTCAGGCTTGTCCGATCAAACGATAAGCCCATTGGAACCGTGAATTATGAACAAGCATACATTCGCTTGCTACACAGAAAATCTTAGTGATGCCCTCAAATGCGCCAACACGGAAAGCGTAGTCACTTTTAAAAACTCCGACGTCCACAATCGTATTGTAAAAGTTTTGCGTTATGTGGAAAAGGGCGATGGCTGTAAATTTATATTTTTCGACAAAAAAAATGCCGTGCAAGGAACTCTTTCGCCAAACGGCCTATCATTAAAAAATAAAATTACATTCACACTAGAAAAAGAACTGCCACGCACCCCGCTTGCACCAAAAATTCGATTCTTTATGCCAATTTTAAAAAAGGCAAAGCTAGAAGAAAACCTTTATACCGCAGCACAAATGGGCGTAGCAGAAATTCACGGGATTACCACGGAAAAAGTTTTACATAAGTGGCCACAACACTCAAAAAAAAGATTTGAAAAAATAATGCTGGCGGCTTGCGAACAAGCAAAACACTTTACAGTTCCACAAATTTTCGAGAAGAAGCCTGTCGAAGAAGCAATCAAAGTTTGCACCGATGACGAACTCAAAATATTCTTCGAAACTGGCGAGCGCCCTTTTCGTGATTTGATTTCAAAACTTACTGAAGAAAAACATTCGGTGATAAACATCGTCGTGGGCCCGAGCGGAGGACTAACAAATTCGGAAATCGAAATACTCAGAAACCACGGTTTTATAGGGTATAAACTCACGCCAACGATCATGCGCTCAGAAGTTGCAACAGTCCTTGCACTCGGAGCGGTAAGAAGCACCTGCTTCGACTAAGACTTAATTTAATCACAAGCTTTTATCGCCGGCCTTCTAATCGCGAACTTTTGGGTTTTGAGATAAAGCGGTGAAAGTTTAAATTGTTTTTCAGAATCTTTTTTATCGAACGCCATCGAGGCAATTGTTGAGATCGAAGCTTGATCAACATCCATAACTTTTGCTTCTTTCAAAACATCAAGAATCTTACTTTTGTGCATAAGTGCACCGTTGCCGGCAAAAACAAAATTTCCACATTCCATTTTTCCGAGACGCTCAACAAGCGAAGCAATTTTTTCGTAGCCCTTGGTTTCGAGAAGGGTACCGCAAGATTTGTAGAGTCCGTAGAAAACCTCGCTGTTGTACGCATTAAACAAAACAACTAGGACACTTTCTTTTTCAATAGATGAGATAACTTCATTTTTAAGAGCATCAATTCCATCGACACCAATCAACGGAATTTTTTTTGAATAGCCAAGCGCATTGGCAGTTGTGATTGAAACCCGAAGTGAAGTAAATGCACCGGGACCTTGGTCGACGGCAATAAAATCAATCGCATTGAAATCTATCCCCGACTTCCCAATGACCTCGTCGATCATTGGCACAAGGCGCGCACTGGCCATTACGCTTTGTTCAGCAATAGACGCACAAATGCTATGGCCGTCAAAGACAGCTGTAGCAGTTTTTTGATAACTTCCCTGAATGACGAGAAAACGCGTCGTCATAATCTTATGTTATTCCTCTTGATCTTTATTACGCTGTCGTTGATAAAAAATGCTAAACGCGTTGTCCTTAAGCGTGTTCTCCTTCTTTTCAATCACGTTTCCGCAATTGATGCACTTCCAACCTTCAAAATTGATGAAGTGGTTAAAAAAGGTTTGCATCACCATTAGACCGTCACATTTAGGGCACTTCATGGTTCCACTCCCACAAAGGCGCGCGCTGAGGCGCACATAAAGTGCTCAAGGGGTGCCAACGGCACACCCAACTCCCGCATCCTCCTAGACATTTAATTCTACATGTTTTTCAAATACATCATACCATGCAAAAGTTCACATCCACAGTGCAGATGAAGATAAGGGCGCCATGGAAAGAATAAAAAATACAAAGAAAGTTTGGAGTGATCATGTGAAAACACGCAAACTTCACCTGCCTACGGTATCACACTCGTTGGCTGAGTAGTCAAGATAACCTTGCAAGATATACGAAGCCGCAACCGCGTGCTCCCGACGCTTCGCCTCAGGGGTCCTCGCACCAGAGCTCGCCATCTTGCTTGAAAGCCGCTCATCCCAAAATACCCACTTGATGCTTATTCCGAAGGACTCCATTTTTGATTTGAAGTAATCCGCCTGCTTTTTAATTTTCCTCGTCTGGTCACTCTCAGTGCCCTTGAGAGTAATGGGAAGCCCAACCACAACCACTTCGATCGGCTCGCGCTTCAAGAAATCTTTTAAAAATTTTTCTAGCTCGTGCAGCTCGACTGTGTCGTACGGTCGGCACGTCATCTTCAGAGCGTCGGAGATCGCAACTCCAACCCACCGGTCCCCAAGATCAAGAGCAACTACCTTCATATTTTCCTTTTAAACTCGTGTTATGCTATATCAACATCATAACATGGAAAGCGCAAATAGTAGTATGAACACAGACAAACTCGTCATTATCGACGGATCAGCAATGCTCTACCGAGCTTATTACGGACTCCGCCCACTAACCACTTCAAAGGGCACGCCCATCCAAGCCGTCCTCGGTTTTTGTAAAGCACTAAAAAAACTTATCCGCGAACAGAAACCATCACACATGGCAGTCGCGTGGGACATGGGGCACTCAGGTCGAAGCGAAATTCACGCCGAGTACAAATCAACTCGCGAAGAACGACCATGCGATCTTACCGAACAACAAATGAATATTAAGAAATTTGCAACGGCAATCAAGTTGAAACAGCTGGAGTGTGCCGGCTACGAGGCGGACGACATTATTGGAACCGTTGTCAGAAATACAAAGTCATTCGCAAAAGAAATTATCATCGTCACGCCAGACAAAGACCTCAGGCAACTTGTCGGCGGAAATGTAATCGTAGTTGATCCGATCTCGGTGAAACGATATGACGAAGAAACGTGCTTAGAAAAATATGGATTCCCAACAAGTAAGATCCGGTTTTACCATGCCCTTCTCGGCGATACCTCAGACAACATCCCAGGCGTCAAAGGCATTGGAAAAAAAACAGCGCAGGAACTTGTAACAAATTTTGAAAACTTAGATGACCTGTACGCGAACCTTCAAAAAGTTGTAAAGCCAAGAACAAAAATGCTCCTCGAAGAAGGGAAGGAAAAAGCATACTTGAGCTATGAACTTTTCGGACTAAAAGAAGTTGCCGTCGATACAGATCTTGATAGCCTCAAATTCGACGAAGACGACTGGAAGGGCGCTTACCCATTATTTGAAGAGCTTGAATTTAAAAGCTTACTTCCGACGGGAATATTGAAAGCGAAGGCCCAAAAAATTGTTGATCGCTCTTGGAAACTTTCAATCGTCAAGACAGTTGATGAATTAAAAAACCTTGAAGGGCGCTTGGCAAATATTAATCTGTACGCATTCGACACCGAACTCGATATGTGCAGCGAACACCACGCAAGCTTCGCGGGTTTCTCAATCGCATTCAATGATTCAGAATCGTTTTTCGTTCCTGTTCCAGATTCAACTGAAACCGTCGCACACGGGAACATAAATTTAGAAGCAGCCATCGAATTCATGGGACGATTATTTTCCAGCACTGAAAAAGCCGTGATCATGCACAACGCAAAGTTCGACATGTTTGTACTCCGAAGGCTAGGCGTTGAGGTCCTTTCAAAATTGGAAGACACCCTTCTTATCGCTCATCTTTTGCGCAAAGACTCGTTAAGCATCGGGCTCAAAGCATTGTCATCCCGCGTGCTTGGCGAGGATATGCACGACTTCGAAGAAGTCATCGGCGGCTACGGATCGTTCCGCGCGGTTCCAATTGAAGAGTCTGCCGCTTACGGTGCGCATGACGCCCTTCAGACATTTAAACTTTTTAAAGTCCTTGATGCCGAATTAAAAAAAATTCCACGCCTACAGGCGGTCTACGACGACATGGAACTTCCATTGTGCAAAACACTTTTAGATATGGAATACAAAGGCATCACACTCGATCCAACAAAGCTTTACGCAGTTGAAAAAGCCGTCGACAAAAAGAGGGAGATTGTCCGAGCAAAATTGATGGGCGCCATTGAGGAAGTTGACCCTGGTGGCTCGGTGGACTTAAATTTGAATTCGCCTCGCCAAGTTGAAGTGCTACTTTTCGATGTGCTCAAGTTGCCACACGTAAAAAAAAGCGGAACCGGCAAAAGATCAACAAGCCACGATGTTTTGGAATCACTCTGCCATCTCCACCCGATCCCATCGCTCATGGTCGAACACCGCGAACTTGCAAAGCTAAAAAGTACGTACCTCACCCCGCTTCCTGAAGCCGTCAATCCACAGACAAATCGCATCCACACAAATTTTTCACAGATCCATGTGGCAACAGGGCGATTGTCCAGCAATAACCCAAATTTACAAAACATCCCAGTATCCGGCGAATTCGGGCTCGGAGTCCGCGGCGCATTTGTCGCACCCGAAGGAAAAATGTTTGTAGCGGCGGACTATTCACAAATCGAACTCAGAGTCCTTGCACACATCACAAAAGATCAATCTCTGATCTCTGCGTTCGTCAACGACCGTGACGTGCACATCCAGACCGCAGCACAGATTTTC
>JABIAA010000010.1 GCA_018656485.1 bacterium
AGCGACGGGCAGCGCAAGGATGATGGCATTGATAAAGCTCTTCTAAAAGTGCTGAAAGAAGGAACAAAGGGGGCTATCGCTCGTGGTTTTGTTCCAGCTTTTTTGCAAAGAAAAGAGAAATAAATATAAAAAATGAACCTCTGAGTGGACCCATTCGCGTGCTACAGCCAGCTTTGGTAGCATGAGACTCGTGGCTGTGGAGCCACAGAAAATGGAGAAAATGGAGGTTTTTGAAATGAACTTTGTTCGTAAGTTGATACTTTTAACACTTTTCGCATGCATCGCATGTGGCAATGTTGCGCAGGCCGTCGAGAATGATAGCTCTGATAAGCCGGAAGCTAAAGTTATAAAGTTGATGTGCGACGGGTTTAAATCAGCAAAAAAAACTTGCGCAAAATTTTCATTAAAATCTCGTAAGGCCAAAGTTATTGCATGTGCGATAGCAGCTTCTTTAGTTGTTGGTGGAACAGCCTTCTACATTGATTGTCGCTACGATAACAAGCTTCGTAAGTTATGGTTTTTTCTCAAAGATCCACAGAGAGCAAAAGACCTTAGAGCTTTTCAAAAAAGGATTTACTTTACCCAGTTCAAACGAAAAATGCAGAAGCTTGAAAAGTGGGCAAAGAAGTTTTGTAAAAAGAAGCCAACGAAAACACAGCGCGTAAAAAAGTTTTTTTCTAAACTTAGATTTCACCGAAACAAGTCTCACGTAAAAAAATCACGAAAAGAAAAAGCTTGTAAAGGAAAAAAGGCTCAAGAAAGGCAAATTCTGCCAAAAGGTGAAAATACCATTAGTATTAAGTCCCTAAGCGCATTTTAATCTCTAACTCATTCCTGGTAACATAGTATCCGCAGTTCTGATTTTTAGAATGAGCGGAGCTTTTTTATGTCAAAATATTTTCGAAGTATTTTTAGAATAATTTTTGTTTTTTCATTTGCTTCATCGCAGTGCATTGCATTTTCTCCCGCAGAGTTTGGCGAGGGTATCAATGGAGTTGCCGGCGGTGTGAGCGGTAGCATTGCCCATCGACTTTTTGAGGTTGGTAAGGTTTTAGTTAAACCAACGCTTGTCATGCGTGCACTCGAGCGTCACATTGACGAGCTCACATCACGATGTGTTGGTGAAGATGGAATTATTTTGTACCGGTTTAAAAAGTTGGTTCCAGCGGTTGGCGATTCAAAATGGGATGCGACAGCCAAAGAAGTCGAAATGCTATGTAGTTCTACATGCAGAACCGAACTCGAAAACGAGATCGTTAAAAATCTTCATGTCTACTACACATTGCTTATGTCGGAGCTTATTACAAGCGTTGAGAGCTGTAGCGCGGGCGAGTACAAAAGAGTTCGCAAGGGATTTAAATTTCTAACGGTTCTGCCGAGTCGGCATGAGGGTTCCAGAGAATTGATTACTTCGTTTTATGTGAAGTGCTGCCAAGAAATTTTGTCTATGAAAAGTCGCAATCATCTTTTTAATGAACTCATCGATGAAATTGATCACCTGAAAGCCAAACTGCGTGACGTTGGTCTTAACGATGTTGAAATCGCAGCGGTTGACGGTGCGCTGGAACAGTTCACAAAAGTCATTGGATTTGGCGTTAATAAAAGAATGGAGCGATTGGCTAACAACAGACGGCTTGTTCGGAAGGTTCTTAAAACGATGATCATACTTGCTGTTGTCGGTGGTGTTAGCGCCTATGTCTACAAAAATTGGGATGGGAAAAAAGAAATTAAAGATCTTCCGTTCCTCGTTAGACCATTTAGATTTGCTGCCGACGTAGTTCCAGAGAATGCCGAGAAGTTTATGGTATGGATAAAATGTGTGTTAAGCGACGTGGAGAAGTGGCTTGAGAAATTTATTCATGGCAGAGAAAACAAAGTGGAAAAAGAGATCCGTGAGTTGAAAGAACTTATTATGGGGCGTGGAACATCCAAGTCAGGAGCGGAGAAGTCGGAAGTTCAAAATAAGCATTTGTCACCAGAAGAGTTGGAGCGAAGAAAAGATATTGGACTTGTTGGAGTGCTTCTGGAAAAAGTTGATGACATAAAAGAGTCGGCCGTCCAAGAGATTCGCGAGACCCGGGATAAATTGAACGAGGTTACCGACAATCTTATTGGGGTCCAAGGTGAAGATGGCCAACTTCATGGGGGACTTGAACAAAGAGCGCTTGCGCATGTTGATGGATTGAATGCAACTCTGAGCCTGCGTCAAAGGAAGGTCGAACTGAGTATGGATAAGCAACAACGAGATCAGAGACTTCGTGAGATTGCGAGGAATGTGCTTGCAGCTCAGGCATACCAAAAAAGAAGGCGGCGTCACGGTGTAAATGCCGAAACTCAGTACGAAGGACCAGAAATTGTTCCAAGTGCCGCAGTGCCGTCTGAGGATGAGGGAAGTCCTGTTGCGAGCACGAGTG
>JABIAA010000095.1 GCA_018656485.1 bacterium
TACAGCGCGTTCACGTTGTAATGATTGAATTTTTACTGCTGCTTTTGCTTGTTGTGCTGCTTTTCTGCCGAAGCGTCCGCGAGCGACCCTTTGGAGATCCAGGATCTTTTTGTTTGCTTTCTCGAGTCCTTCACTATCGACTAGATTTTTGACGTCTTTTTTTGCCTCTAGAAGTGATCTTTGCAGGCCACCGATCTTTTCAGGAAGAATACTCTCTGTCAAGGTGGCTGGCCTTGCAAAGTCTTCTAATTCTTTCTCCTGCGCTTCTTTTGTTGCTTTTGCTGCTTTTGCTTTTTGGCGTACAGCGCGTCCACGTTGTAATGATTGAATTTTTACTGCTGCTTTTGCTGCTTTTTTTATTTTTTTTGCTTCTGCTTTTTGTGCTTTTTGTGCTGCTTGTGCTGTTTGTGCTTTTTTTATTTTTTTTGCTTTCTTCTTTCCTTTGAATGCAAGCGCTGCAGGGGCTGGTGCTGCGATGGCAGCAAACATGGCGAGTGCTAAAACTCGCGTAAAATTTTTCTTCATGGCAGTCAAACTCCATTTAATTTTTAAAATTCGCGCGATTCAACCGTTGACCCACGCTATTTTCTCTAGGTCCCGCAATTCTAATCTTTATTATTGATGCCTACAACCGCAGGTGAAAAAGTGCGAAAAAGTGCTATAAAAACGTAGGTTTAAGATTACAACCTGCAACGCGGACTGAGTCCGCTTGCGTACGGCCGCAGGCGAGCCTGGGCCTGGCCCTACTCGAGATGCGCTCGAACGATCAAATTTCTCTAGATGACTTGGTTAACCGGCGGGGTCCCGTCCGCGACAACAACCAGTCTTCGCCCTTCGGGCTACGACCGGCACGACGGACAGATTGTCCTAGTTCCGCAGACTAGAAATTTGTTTGGTTCTTTCCGCGACAAAAGCACTGCAGGTACTTTGTTTGTAAAATCCTGTGAACATCGTGAGGAGGGTAAAGCTTTTTGCGTTTGTTGTGTTGCAAGCCGGTGAACAAATTTAGCGGATTGCTAGATGCTTGGCTTCCCTTGGAAGATTGTCGTTAATTTCACGTTGCTCTGTTTTATTTCTCTAGAAAGTAAGTCTCCACTGATGTTAGTCGTGTGGGCTGCGGGTCAAGCTGTAAGCTTGCTGCGGGTGAAGGCTCAGCCTTCCTGTGTAAAATATTGCTCCGGCGATTGTTACGACGGTTGCGGGGTATGCTCGAAGTTGTGCGAGTGCCTTGAAGTTGCCCTTGGCTGCTTTTGCGATAATGTTTGCAAAGCCGGCAAAGTGCTTAGGAATGAACTTGAAGAAGTTGATCGGGTCGTCCGGGTGTGACTTTCTGTAGCGTGCGTATCTAACGCCAAGCTCAGCTGCAAGGGCAGCGGCCAATGCTGCGCCACCACCAATGATGAGCGTACGGTTGTTCTTCCACCAGTGTGTGTTTGTTTTATCGTCGGATTGGTTAGCTTCCGCGTTGGTCGGCTTGCAGTTCTTTGCTTCGCTTTCAGCTTTGCCGTTTTTTGGTTCTGGGAATGGCTGTTTTTTTAGATGTTTCAACTCTGCGATCAGATCTTTTTTAATTTGTGCGTTTCCGGTGATTTGGATTTGTGCTTTGAGGTCTTCAATTTGATTTTGTTCTCTTGCGGTTTCGTCTGCGCAAGTTGGCGCTTGCACTTTTGACTTTTCTTTAGCCTCTTCTTCTAGCCACTTATTCCAAATTTCTTTGTGCGAGGCTGTTGGGTTGGCTTCTTGATAATTTTCACTAAAAAGTTTTCTCGCTACTATTTCGTCCAATTCTTTCTTTGAGACATCTTCGACAATGCATTCATCGTCGTCGTCAGAGTTCTGGCCATTATTTCCTTCGGCTTGGGGACCGTTGGGTTTTTCGGCCTGTGGATTTTCTAAATATTTTTTTGCTGCGGCGAAAGCGTCTGCTTCTTGTTGTTTTCCTTTCCCAAAGGTGGGCCACCACCAGGCCGCCTGTGCGGACGATGGTGCAATGAATGCAATGCATGTGACGAGAGATAGAATTCGTGTGAATTTTTCATTCATTTTTTTTACCGTTCTTAACAGATCTAAACAGAGTTGAAGTGATTTTACTTTTTTAAAAAACGAATTTCAAATTCGTGAAGACATCATGTTAATTTTTCGGAACTAAAAAAACGACCAGCCTTTCCGTTTTCGTTAAAGCTACGGCGCACACGTGGCCGGCGCGGCCAAGGGGAGGGAGCGCTGCTGAGGCTTGCCGACGGAAAACAAAACGGAGTGCAACGAGGTTAAATTCATTGCGCGGAAAAATACTTAAGGTTTCTAGTTTCAGTAATACGGCGAACCGCCGGTTGAAATCGCGGACGGGATCCCGCCGGTTAAGTTGAGTTGCGACAGAAGAAGTTATTTTTCGAGTGTCGTGTTGGTAGGGCCAAGCCCAGGTTCGCCTGTGGCTGTATGCAGGCGGACTCAGTTCGCAAAAGAGGCCCCCGATAACGCTGCCCCCCGAAGGGCTTTGTTAACGGAAGCCTCTAAAGCTTCTGTATTCAGATTTTAGTGATTAGCTGGCTGCTGGTACTTCTGTTTTTGGTGTTGCTGCTGCTTCAGCGGCTTCAAACATTGGTGCGATTGATTCAAGTGCTGCTGTTTCTCTACGGTTAGCCATCGCTCTGTTTATGAATCGACGTACTTTTGTTGGGCTTCCTTTGACAAGTCGCTTTGTTGCGATTGCTGCATCAGTAACCTTTGGAGCTGTTTTGTTGTAGAGCTTTGAAAAGCCACCTTTGTAGATTCCTTCGTAACCAACCAAGTATCCAGCGTCAGCAACAGCTGCGAGGATTGTTAGGACGGTTGCTGGGTAGATCTTAGCAAGTGTCTTGAAGTTACCGCTTGCGATTGCCTTCTTGAGGCCAGCGAAGTGGTTCTTAACAAACTTGAAGAAGCCAAGCTTTCCGCCTGATTTCTTGTATGATGCGTATCCAAGACCAAGCTCAGCTGTGAGGCCAGCAAGTGCTAGGCCACCACCAATGGCGTGTGTAATTCCAACGCGCTTCCAGTGTGCTTTTGATTTTGCTTCTGCTTTTGCTTCTGCTTCTGCTTCTGTCATTGGAGCATAGCGTTTGAATTCTGCTGCTTCTGTTGCTGCTGCGCGTGCCACGCCTCCACGTTGCAAACTTTGAATCTTTGTTGCTGCATCTAGTTGTTCGAATTTCTCGTTTGATGTGAAAAGGCCCTTGAACCCTTTTTTTTGGAAGGCTTCTACAAAGCCAACTTTTGGTGCGGTTCGAAGAGCTTTAGCTTCTGCTGCTTCTTGTTCCGTTACTGGCTCGTCTTCTTCCCCAAAAATAAAGGTCTCTGCGGCGTTATGGACGTTATTGATGAAATTACTAGCTTGTTGGAAATTGCCTTGCTCTGCTGCTGCTGCTTGCTCTGCTGCTGCTGCTTGTTTTGCTGCTGCTGCTTGTTTTGCTGCTGACCTATGTTTTTTCCCGCCTCTTGCAAACGCTGCAGGGGCTGGTGCTGCGAGGGCAGCAAACATGACGAGTGCGAGGACTCTTGCAATTTTCTTTTCCATGAGAACTACTCCGTTTTGGAAAAACTTGCGCACGACGTGTGCGTCTATTAACGATGCCCCTAATTTAAAAGGGATTTTCTCGTTTTGCAAGCTGGGTTCGCGGATAACTAAAAAAGTGATAAAAAACATACAAAATACATTTCAAGTAGGCAACAAGCGAGCGCTTGACCGTGCGGCCGCAGGCGAGCCTGGGCTTTGCCCGCAGGCAGGGGCCTGCATCCCACAGTCCAGGCATTCGCCTGGTTACAGCCCCGTCGCTTTCAATCTGGATAATCAATTTTCTTGAGCAATTTCAAATACGCCAAGGGGCGGGCTACACGCGATTCCAACCGGCGGTTCGCCGTATTACACAAGCTAGAAGTTCGGCCGTGAGCTTCCACGTAGATTCTTTTTCGAACTTCTTTGTCATGTGATTTTTGGTTAAATCCTGTGAACATCGGGAACAGGTAGAATTCCGAACCTTCGTGAGGATGGGAGTCGTGAGAAGTGCAACCCTAATGAATTAGAGTTTTTTTAGAAAATTGGTTCTACGGATGTAAGTCATCTGGACTGTGGGGTCCAGGCCCCTGCCTGGCTGCCTGGTTAAAAGGTTGCGAGCAACAATGCTAGGACGGACATGAGCTTGATGAGGATGTTGAGTGATGGGCCGGAGGTGTCCTTGAACGGATCGCCAACGGTATCACCAACAACTGCAGCTTTGTGGGCATCGGAGCCCTTACCGCCGAGGTTGCCAGCTTCGATGTATTTCTTTGCGTTGTCCCATGCACCACCACAGTTGGCCATGAACAATGCCAGCAGGACGCCGACAAGTGTCGCTCCTACGAGGAAACCACCGAGGGCCATGTTGCCGTGTGCTCGGAAGAGAAACTTGACAGCAATCGGTGCGCTGATCGTGATCACGCCAGGCAGTAACATCTCGAAGAGTGCTGCGCCGGTTGAAATCTCAATGCACCGTGCGTAGTCCGGCTCTGCTGTTCCTTCCATGATCCCTGGGATCTCTTTAAATTGTCGTCGAACTTCTAGAACCATTTTCCACGCGGCCTTACCGACTGATCTCATTGTGAACGCGGAAAGCATGAACGGCATTGAGCCGCCGATGAACATTCCGGCGATGACGTACGGATCGACGAGGCTGAGGTAGTCGAGGTGTGATGCTTTGCAGAAAGCGCCAAACATCGCAAGTGCTGCTAGCGCGGCAGAACCGATTGCAAAACCTTTTCCAAGTGCTGCGGTCATGTTGCCGAGCGTATCGAGTTTGTCTGTGATTTCTCGAACTTCTTTTCCAAGTCCGGCCATTTCTGCGATTCCGCCGGCGTTGTCAGCGATTGGCCCGTAGGCATCAACCGACATTGTAATTCCAACGGTCGAAAGCATCGATACTGCTGCGATTGCTACGCCGTAAAGTCCTCCGAAGAAGTTGTACGACGCGAACACGATTCCTGCAATGATCCAGATCGCGAGTACGATTGACTCAAATCCGATGGATAAACCGTAGATCAAGTTTGTTGCTGCACCGGACTGCGAAGCCTTTGCCAGGCTGCGGATCGGTGAACCGTTTGTGTAGTGGTCGGTGATTAAGCCGATGAGCAATCCGGTCAACGCGCCAAGCACGATCGATCCGAAGAATTCCATAGAGATTCCGGCGAATCTTACGTAACCGAACGCTCCGGCAATAAACATTACAAGTGCGATTGTTGTTGAAAGATGAAGTAAGCGTCCAAGTTTTGTTTTAATCACGAACACGGAGGCAAGACCAACGACAGATGAAAGCAGTCCAATTGATGAAAGTACCAATGGAAGGCTGAGCATAACGAGGTTGCCAGGATAAATTTCTAGTGCGAGAACAATGCTTGCGACCATGGATCCGACGTAGGATTCAAAAATGTCAGCA
>JABIAA010000096.1 GCA_018656485.1 bacterium
ATCAAAAAAGAAATAGCAGAAAAAATGGAGCCTTACCAAGTTGGAGGTGCCATGGTGCACTCCGTTGGTCTAGAGTCTTCAAAATGGAAATTGTCGCCACAAAAGTTTGAGGCAGGAACTCCACCAATTGTACAGGTTCTCGGACTTGGTGCAGCGATAGATTTTTTTGAAAGCGAAGTTAACTTCGGCGAGGTGCACAAGCATGTTGATGGGCTTTCAAATAAGTTGCGACAACATTTGATTGATCTTCCTGGAGTAACTTTGTTAAGTCTTCGCGGGTCGATCGTAAGTTTTTCAATTCATGGAATCCATGCACATGACGTTGCGGCGTTCCTGGGCGATGCGGGTGTTTTCGTTCGTGCGGGACATCATTGTGCGCAGCCGCTGCACGCGGAGTTGGGAATTGAGTCGTCGGTCCGTGCAAGCTTTTTCTTGTACAACAACGAGGGTGATGTTGAGCGTGCCATTGGGGCCATTGATCGTTGCATTGCATTTTTCAATGGAGGGGTTTGAGTGATAGAGGGAAAACTTTACCAAGAAGAGTTGATGGGGTATTTTCGTTTTCCCGTTAACCGAGGAACGGTTAAAGATTGTAACTTTTGTGCTGCAGATTCAAATCCTTCTTGCGGTGATCAACTTGCCATCGAAGGAATTATCAAAGACGAAAAAGTAGACGTTATAAAATTTAATGGCTCAGGGTGTGTCATTAGTCAGGCGACAGCTTCGATGTTGACTGAGTTATGCGTTGGAAAAACGGTTGATGAAGTTTTGGCAATGGATCAAAATACCGTGTGCCAGCTTGTAAAAGTTCCGCTTGGTCCAAATCGTTTACGCTGTGCGTTGTTGTCGCTCTCGGTTGTTCAAGAGGGGCTCCTTAAATTCAAAGACGAACAAAATAAATAAGAAAGGAATTTCTGTGGTAGAGGTAAAACTGTGCGCAAGTGCGCCACACGAGGTTGCGGCATCTGCTTATGTTTTTCTTTTACCAGAAGCAGAAACGTCCTCGACGAATGTAAGCGCCCAAGCACTTTTTGCTGGCGTTGATCTTCCAGCATTTTTAAAAGCACGAAACTTTGAATTTAAAGCGGGCCAGTTATTAGTTTCAACGGTGCCACGCGATGGTGAAATGGTTCATGTAATCTTCTGCGGTGTTGGGAAAGACTTCAACAAAAAAAATCGGTTTGTTGAAACCGTTCGGAGGGCTTGGGGAAGTGCGGTAAATCAACTCAGATCCCTCAACGTAAAAAATGCGGTTTGCTGTTCAAGTTCGCTTGAAGTTCCTGGCGATGTGTTGGTCAAAGAATTAACAACAATTGCATTTATGGCCGCATATAAATTCGATCGCTTCAAAAAAAACAAAGACGAAAAAGAACCATGGTCGTGTGAGATTACACTGGCGCAGCGTGATAATGAAGAACCGGTTCGCGAGGGAACGATCATTGGTAAGGCAATCAATGTGACCCGCGATCTTGCGGATATGCCGGCAAACATTGCGACGCCAACATTCGTTGCGAACTATGCATCTTCAATTGCGAAGCAGTACGGACTTGAGTCAAAAGTATTTGGCCGAGACGAGGCAGAAAAACTTGGGATGGGTGGTTTTTGTGCCGTCGATTCCGGATCTGCTCAGCCGGGGCAGTTCGTTGTGCTCGAGTACAAAGGAGACTCAAGCGCCGAAACAATTGCACTTGTCGGTAAGGGAGTTACCTTCGACACCGGTGGTGTAAGTTTGAAGCCAGCACAATTCATGACCGGAATGAAGTACGACATGTCTGGTGCCGCTGCCGTCATTGGAACGATGGAAGCGATTGCACAACTCAAGCCTAAAGCGAACGTCGTCGGAATTATGCCGCTTGTTGAAAACATGCCGAGCGGTGATGCGTGCCGGCAGGATGACATCATTACATTCATGAACGGAAAAACAGCGGTCATCGAAAACACTGATGCAGAGGGGCGACTGATTTTGGCAGATGCACTTTGCTATGCGGAAAAAAATTACAGCCCATCGGTAATTCTCGATGCTGCGACCTTGACGGGTGCATGCTTGTACGCGCTTGGCCCCGTGTTCACTGGGTTAATGACGAAGGACGATGAGCTTTGTGATAAAATTTTTGAGATTGGAAGTCGGCTCGGCGATCGCCTTTGGCCACTACCGCTTGACGATGATTTTAAGGATGCTATAAAGTCGGAAGTCGCTGATATTTCGAACTGTGGTTCCCCGAAGTACAAAGCTGGTGCAATCACTGCTGGAATCTTTCTTAGTAACTTTGTAGAAAAGTCCCGCTGGGCACATCTCGATATTGCAGGAACTGCGGATAGTGTCCCGGGTGTAAGTTATCTTGGCAGTGGGGCGACAGGTGTGCCCGTACGGCTTTTTGTGGAATTCGTAAAAAATATGTAGACGTGGGGATTGGTTTAGTAAGAACTTAGATGTTGTTTGCGGAATTGATTGAAGGAGTCGGTATGAGCAAGATATTCCTGACAGTAGCGTTATTCTTTGGGATGGCGCAGGCGAAAGTTAGCGAGGAGTCGTGGCTTCGTGGGCCTGCTTCTTCAGAAGTGAACATCGAGTTCTCAATTGACACGGTGATCCTTGGAGATGATTCCGCTGACGCGAGTATTCTTTTTATTCCAAAAGAAGAAGTCGCAAAGATGTCTGCCCCAGATTCCTCAACGCCGGTTCGACGCTGGATTTTTAATTCGAAAAAATTCGAAGGAAAGATTGGGCAAACTTGCTGCTTTCCGATTGGTCACATTGACAGCTTAATGGTCGAAGGTTTTGTTGGCATCGGCGACGCGATGAAAATCGACCAAAAAGGCATCGAAGAAATTCGACGTGCGCTTGGAAGTGTCATATCGAAGTTGCGTGAATACAACGTTTCGCACATTGCAGCAGGACCGATTGGCGTTGATAAGTTTTCCGTTTCAATGGAATCATTGGTTCGTGATTTGGCGACGACCCTTGTCATGTCGCTCTACAAATTCGATTGCCTCAAAACCGACGGCAAAAAGTGGAATCCAAAAGTGACTTTTGTTCCTTTTGAAGGCTACACCGGAAACAAGTTAGAGCTTAGAAAAGCTTTTGAAGAAGGCGTTATGATCGGCAAATCCGTGAACATGGCACGGTACCTTGCTGACATTCCACCAAATTATTTGAATCCAGAATTTTTTGCAAAGTACGCTGAGCGCAGAGTTGCAAAAGAAAACGGTCTTGAGTTCCGTGTCTTTGGTCGCGAGCGCGCGCTGGAACTTGGAATGGGCGGCTTCTGTGCAGTGGACTCAGGATCGACAGCCAACCCAGGAAGGTTCGTAACCCTCGAGTACAAGTGCGGCGAAAAAGATGCGAAGAAAATTGCACTTGTCGGAAAAGGTGTGACCTTCGATTCTGGTGGGCTGACGCTGAAGCCATTCCGATCAATGACCGACATGAAGTATGACATGTGTGGTGCCGCATCAGTGTTGGCAACAATGAATGCCGTTGCACAACTAAAGCCTAAAGTTAACGTTGTCGGAATTATGCCGCTTGTTGAAAATATGCCGGACGGAAAAGCGTGTCGCCAAGACGATGTCATTACCCACATGAATGGCAAAACAACCGAAATCCAAAACACAGATGCAGAAGGGCGCTTAATTCTTGCGGATGCACTTTGCTACGCAGAAAAATTTCACTCCCCAGATGTCATCATTGACGTTGCAACTTTGACCGGTGGTTGCCTCCATTCGCTCGGACACTTTTATTCAGCTGTCATGACTCGTGACACAAACTTGCGCGAAAAGATTATTTCTTCCGGAACGCGCTGCGGTGAGCGTATGTGGCCGTTGCCGTTGGACGATGATTTTAAGGCAGCTATAAAATCTGAAGTCGCGGATGTTGCGAACTCTGGAATTCCGAAATATTTTGCAGGAACTGTGACCGCAGGAATGTTCTTAGAAAACTTTGTTACCAATTCGCACTGGGCACACATCGATATCGCTGGGACTGCACATGGCGTTCCCGACATTAGCTATGTTGGTGGAGGGGCAACGGGTGTTCCAGTCAGAACATTTATAGACCTCATAAAATCCTACGAGGAAGGCTGAGCCTTCACCCGCGGTCCAGCTCAAGTTGCGCACAGAATTCTTCATCGGTTTGTAGGTGACAAAGCCGGGGGAGTTCGGTGGGCGACTGAAGATTCGCTTCCAGATACAATATTCTTGTTGCGTGCAGGGTGACTTTCCTTTTAATTTTGTGAATAAAACCTTTTAAATCGTGCGAAGTAAGAGAGCATTTGCAAATTTTCTTTGTGTGCGTAAAACTCCTAGTCCGCCTTTAATAATAAGGCTTTTGATGGTTTTTACGTTGCGCGAAGAAGGTTTTGATGTTAAAAAAAATTCTCCCGATTTTATTGTTTACAGTTCCTAGCAATCTATTTTGTGCGGCACATGAACTTATTAAAGACCCATATAAATTATTCGAAGCGGTCGAGATCGCTTTGGACTCTGGGAAGGATGTTTCATGCTACCATGACGATTTAATTGATATAATTGACCAACAACATGATCCTAAAGATGTGGAAGGTCTCGCAAAATGCCTCTTTGGTCTAAATAATTTTTCACCCCGTGGTTTCGTTGAACTTTTGCTTCCATCTGTTCTGGGCGGGAAAGTTGCTGAAAAAGAAATACCTGAATCTTTCTGGGAAGAAATTATAGAAGTTGCTCGGAAAAATGGATGTAAAAAAACAAGTCCGCTTGGTCCAATTGGAATTGATTTATTGCTGGACGATGTCGATTCAACGGTAGAAAAAATCGTGCAGTGTGGCGAGGTTGGAATTTCTGTTATTGTTCGGCTTTTGGATCAAATGCCGCTAGATGAAATGTGTGAAGCAGAAATGTTTCTAAAAAATTCATTTCATAATGTTATTGAAGTGAAGACTCCAAATCCATGTGATATTGATTTTTTAGACATCGAGCTTTACGACAACGATAATGATGGTTCTATGTTTTTCGATAAAAAACCAGAGCTTACAACGAATGGTGAATCACATCTTTTTCCAGCGGTTTCAGATTCGCGCGGCTAGCCTCTATAATTTTTGCTTGTACAATTCGAAATAAGCTTTTATCCTGGGCACAAGTTTGTCATCTGAGTTTTATTGATTCGGGCGGCGTCAGCTTGCGAATAAGTCGAATAATTTTTTATTTTATGGTGCCTGAGGGAAGACGTGATGCCAAAAAAGGCTGTTCTTACACATGTAAAAAATCGGATACGTTTGTTTGGGTTATGCCTGGCTATATTTTTGACTATTCCATTTAGCTCTTCGGCAGATGGTTTTCAAGATTTGACAATTTCGCTGCCATCGCCTGATTCTTCAGTTGGCTGTATTTCGCCAACTACAAATCGCTGGCTAAGTTACAGGGACCAATGGCTCGAAGATAACTTTGTAACTTTTCTTATAAATTGTCGTTCAGCACTACTGGAAGTGATGTATCGAAAGTCATCTGTTGATAAGTCTATTCTGATACGAAATCTTATTGCGGCGTATTCGCAGTTAAACGCCTTCATTGGCATGAATCGAAATTCTTATGATTTCGATCTATTGGCTGATGTGTGTATTGAAATGCAGCGGCGTGATCCGGATGGTTTTTTCAAATGTCTTCGTGGAACAAAAGGTGTTTTCTCTGAGTGTAAGGAAGTTCGTATGGACGAAACCTTCTGGAGTTACGTTGCAGGTAAAATTCGCAGGGATAAAATTGCTCTTCGCCCTATTCTTTCTACGTTTGATTTTAGATTTTTACGTTCAGTTGACGTTGTTGGCTGTGATAAAGAAAAAATTATTTCTGCATCAAAAAAATTCTTCTGTTTTTTAAATAGCTTTAACCGCCTTGAACATAAATTAATTATCGATGTTGCTGCGATGGCATCTGCCTCTAGAGGGGATCTGTCTGAAAATGAAATGGTCGAAAAAATTGCCATCCTTTACAGTGGAGCATCCAGCCTAACTTATTCGCAGAACGCAGACACATATAAAGATCCAATTTATGTGCTTGCTGGAATTAGATGTTCAGAGAAAACCGGTAGGCTTATAGCGTTTGCATTGAAGGGGTTCTGCACGGTTTATAGAAACGATGACGGAACCGTGAGAGTGTTTATTGCTAAGGCTGGTTGGTCCAGACTTTTTGACACCATTTGTTTAAATAAGGGAACGGTCCCACGGCAGGCAAGAGCCTGCAGTACACAACCAGTCTTTGCGACTTGGGCTACGGATGGGCTTGCTTGTGGCTCTACGCATGTTGGTTTAGCTCGCGCATATTAATCTTAAACTTTAACTTCACCTTCTTTTTTACAGGGTGCTCCGGCAATAAGTCTTCGTAAACCGTGGACTTGCGGTTCCAATTTTTGCTTTACTCAATGACGGGGGAGCAAACGTTTAGGGGCGTCATGAAGGCACATCGCTTTGCTGCCACTTTTTTATTTTTATCCGTACTAAGTGGTTTCGCATGGGCTGGGTCCAGCTCAAAACTTTTAATTGATAAAGAATCGGCGCTGAGGGCGAGGGCGCAAAAAGCGTGCCAGCTGATGGTTTCTGGTGCAATGGATAGTGATGAGATTGCCGACCTCGGCAGCTTTATGAGATGGTTTTACAAAAATACTTTGAGCATAAACATGGAGCGTAGCGACGGGTTCATTAAATATTTTGCGATAGCGTGTTTAGAGGAGCAGCGTAAAAATCCAGGACAATCTTGGAGATGGTTACTCGATGTGAAAGATTCATCTGGGGGTGTGTCATTTGGTCTGGATGAAGAAATTGTTCAATGTATGCGTGCGGCTGCTTTAAATAACACTGTTCCGTTGCGTCCTAATCGACCGCTAGAGACTACAAATCTTCCTTTTGATAACGACTTAGAATTTTTAAAAAGTGCGCTGGAGGATGCCGGGAAAAAGAAGGTTCCCGTCTTTCTTGATATCTCATCATCAGAGGCCTCCAACTACGAATATTTGTCAGGACAATTGAATGATGTGGATAAGGTGGCCTCTTCATCGCGTGATTTAGTTTTTCTTCAAGAATCGAACCTGGAAAAATTTACAGCCCTGTTGTACTTGATTTCATCACAAGCTTTATCTAAAATCCGTGGACTCGTAGTGAAAACGAGAGTGGCGTTGTTAAGCACATCTGTTTTGAAGGGCTTTGTTGATAATGACATTGTTTTAAAAACCAGGAGGGTTGGTCCGAAGGGTGCTTGCAAGGAAACGAGGTATATTTTTCATCCGAGTTGTTTACGTGCGCTGAAAAAAGATCTTGGAGAGCTTCGTAGAAGGGGGCAGTCGCCGTCGGCACCAAGTGCTGATCAGATGCCACCGCCGTCACGATAAGTTTTA
The DNA here is from genome assembly GCA_018656485.1 of bacterium. Lineage (GTDB taxonomy): Bacteria > Babelota > Babeliae > Babelales > JABIAA01. Next base: position 7,355 of record JABIAA010000096.1, read on the forward strand.
GTTGTTTTGTTTTTTGTCTAAAAATCTCGGGGGGGATTTCATGCGACATCAATTACATTTACTTTTTATTGTGTTGTTAGCCGCCGGGAACATTGTTGGTGGTGCAGAGATTTCCACTGCCAAGGGTGAGGCTCCTGCGGCTGGAAAAACTGGGACAAAGGTTGCGCGGGTTATTCCGAGCCTGACGCAGGTTCCAAAAGATGATGAGACGGCGCAGTACGTTAAAGATTTATTGCACGGCTTGGAGCAAATCGAAGTTGTTGGTGATACTGCCCGAACAATTGTGGAAGCAATGATGGGCTTAGATCAGCTTGCGAGTGAGCATTGGTCGACAGGAGAAATTGCGGATTTTATTAAGAGGTTCAACGGTGAATGGATTGAAGGTGAGGACGATTATTTTTGTACTGTGCTTGCGGTTGTATGCATAAATAAAATCAACCGTGCGCCGCAGGACGCGTATCGCTGGCTTTTTCCGTTCAAAGATTCCAAAGGAGTGGAAAGCCCTGGGATTGATGCGCGAGTTCGCAATGCGATTGTGCGCGGAATTGAACGAGGGGTTTACATTGAGCCAGTCGACATTCCTTTGACTTGTGATCGAGAAATGATTGTGAGTTTGTTAAAGTCTGCTGTTCGAATGAAAATTGATACGCAGATCAGAATTTCGTCGATGTTCAGCGTTGATTTGTTAAAGGAATTTCAAAAAATAAACCTCAGAAAATTAAAAGAAATACTGATCAGCCTTGATAAAGAAACTCACGATGCGGTACTTGGGCTGATCTCGCGCAAGGGGGGGAAGGTGATCAATGAGAAGTCCCTTCGCAATCTTGTCAGCGATTGTTGGCTTCACGAGTATCGACTTTCTGATCGTACAATTTATTCTTTTTATCCACCGGACTTAGAACTTGTTTCCCATAATGACCTGGTTGAAAAAGAGAACCCGCTTCAGCGTTTAGATGATCTGTTAGGAGGGCGCGATCGTTTCCAAAAACACGATCGTTCAAAATTTGCCGACAAGGTCTGGAAGGTCTTTTTTGCAAAGGAAGGCTGAGCCTTCACCCACGGTCCAGGTGGCTTACATTTGTGTGATAAATTTTCTTTAGCATGATGATTTTCAAAGGGGAGGCATTCCGCAAATACCGTTGTTAAAATCAGTGTTGGAAGGGACCGGGGTTTTCTATCGTGGGATAAATCTTTCCAGCTTTGATTACTGTGCAGTCGCTGTTCAAGATGTTCACAACCTTTTCCATTCCAGCGTTAATTTCTCTCAGGCGATTCAATTTATCACACAATGATTTTGGGAGTCCTTCATAGTTGCCAAGTGTATTTAGTCCATGGACTACGAGCTTAATCAGTAGCTCTTTTTGTAAGGTGTCTGGTGTGTGAAAGAGTGCCATTCGTAAATTTATTTCGACAGTTTTTTTGTGGTTTCTTGTTATTCCTCCAATGCCGCCATTGCAAAGAAATCTGTCGGTTCCATTTTTAAAGTTAATCATGGCGATTGGATCTTGTTCTTGTATGTCAAAAAATCCAGCCCCGTGGTATCCGACGAACAAATTAAAGTTGCTTCCTGGCGTGCAGACTTTTGTCTTTAGAGAGTCCGGAAGATATTTTATGTTTCCCCTGACGCTGAGGTCCTTGAGGTTTGTAAGTTCACCAACTTCCTTTGGGATGGTTTCACAATTGATGTCAATGTAGAGAAAATGGAGGTTTTTACAGTGTTTGCAGTATGTGGTTAGGGTTGAAGTTCCTATGGTATAACTACCTGTATTGATGGCGCCAATCCTGGCAGCGAGGTGATGATGTCTTTTTACAAAATTGTGAAATTTCCCCTCGCTAAGGCAGAAATCAATCCGGACGTCTCTGTCATCTGGAATTTTTCCAAATTCTTGGCACAGTTGCTCCTCTGTTGAGTCTGCGAAGATAGTTAAGGCTGTGTAAGTATTGCGACCTGGGGGGGTAAAAGCTTTTACGCGTGCGTTGGAATTGTGCCAAGCAAATCCTATTCCGAGTGCGAGAGCAAGTTTTGCGAAATGTTTCATTAGGATTTTCCATGGTAATTTTTTTGAGTTGCTAATTTATAATTGTGTGAAGTGTAACAAAAAAAACGAGGTTTAATGAGGGGGTTTTTGCTCGCAGCAACAGGTGCCGCGTCGAATTCCTGGAGGGGAAAATTGCGGGAAGCCTCCCCTTGGAGAATTGTGCTTCTACAGAATTTTATAGTCCAAGTGTAAATTGCCTAGACAGTGGCTGTACGGTCCATGCTTTGCCTGGTATCCTGACACATGTTCCGTAACTTCGGAAATTATGTGTGAGGAGAAGGGAAGTGATCCTACGCATCGCTACGATCTTGTTTTTGGTGTCACAATTTTTTTCTTGTTCTGCAAACTATGAAATCAAACCTGCGAGAGCTCGTAGTGCTTTTCATGGCGCGAGATCTGCGAGAGTGGGAGATAATTTTCGAGGGAGAAAGCCCGCGAAGATCAGGAAGAAAGTTAATGAGAAGAAGCCTGTGCAAGTTGCCAGTGACTTTCATGGAATCAAACCAGATAAAAATCCGGACCCCTTCAAGGGACTTTCTCATTTTCGAAAGTACGATCCAAGGCCGAAGAATCGTCTTCCGCTGAAAAATAAAAACCTCGAATTGCTTCTTGGCGGAAGTGTGAAGGCAAATTACTACGTTGTTCGAAATGCGAAGACACTCGATAAGACCAATGACGACGAAGTGAACATGTGGCGTCAGCGTGTCGAAATGTCACTGCTAGCCCGTGGGGGTCGTGAGGACTACGGAAAAGATGCGGTGGAAGCATTGTTGACGATGCACTCTGCCCTTTTTTGGAGAACTTACCAGACAAAGCGATACGGAACTTACGAAGGTTCCATCACAAATCAAGATTCGATTACTCCATCTATTCTTGCCTTCATCAAGGAGGCGTACCTAAAGCTTAGCTTTGACACAATGTTCGAGGCATTCAGTGGACATCCGCATCACCTGAAGGTTGGGTATTTCCCCTTTTTAGTTGGTCGCGGAATTTCTTTAGGTGATCAGTCGGTTGGCGGGGTATCATACTTTGGCTTCGGAAGATCTGGAGTTCAAACCTACGCGCCCGAGTTTGCTCCAGGTGTTTTATGGTCGGGAGTTCTTCCTCACGACGTCGGGTACGATCTTTATTTCAGTCCGATGGTGAGTGAAAATGTTGATACGTATGTTAAGCACAATGTGTTATCACAAGATCGTGACAACAACTTTGCGACACTCAACCCGTTGATTAATTCGCCTGAAAATGCAAACGCACGACATGTTGTTGCGGGAAGACTTCGTTACCAGACAAAGCCGTCAGAAAATACCAGGGTCTATGGTGAGCCGTACCTCGTTTACTACAACTCACCGCGGCAGACAAAAGAAATTCCATGCGATGCACCACTTGATCTTATGACTCTTGGAATGATGTTTGATGGTTCTGTTGGTGGCTTCAGAGCAAACTTTGAAATTGCTGCTCAGTACGGAAAACAAAAAGTTCAGCCGAAGGTTTATTACACCTCGGCGGGTGCAGAAGATTTTAGACCGGCGTATG
>JABIAA010000011.1 GCA_018656485.1 bacterium
CGGCTATACTCAAATCCAACACCCATTGTTCCGAGCTCGCTTTTGCTGTCAGCATCAAACTCAATTTTTTGATCGAGCGCGCGATTGTACATGATGTATGGGTTGGCGACTACGTTCCCGCGCTTTCCAAGATCGTGTTTGTAGTGCAGTTGTCCAGCGAAGACTTCGTTGTCTCTTCCACTTCCAGACCATGGATCATTTCTGCCAATGTGATTTGCTTTCTTGTGGTTGAATGTTTGTTCAACGGTGGTGCTTTTGTTTTCCAAAAGGCCATAGTAAAAGTCGTAGTCGAGACGATCTTTCAAGATTGTTCCAGAGAACAAAATTCCTGCTGGCGAGAAGTCGTTGTTTTTGCTGTAGATGGCAAGAAACTTATATGCAGTTCCGTAGCTGTCACCAAGTGAAATTCCTCTTCCAATTTTGAATGGAAAAAATCCAGCCTTAATGGTCTGCTTATTTTTTGTGCGGAGGTCGCCCCATGCATTGAGCGTTGTGCTGAGCCAAGCTTCTTTTATCCATACGACTGGCTTTGAACTTTCGTGGCTGTGGGCCTTCATTAAAGAGTCACAAACTTTTGTTTGATTTTCATCGGTAATGTTTGTGCGGCCAGCTTCGCCCCAATAACTTTTGTGTCGTAGCACGAGGGACGCGTCAACAGCGTTGTAGCCGAATTTTTTTCTTCCCCAGGCGAAGTTCGAAGATAAGTCGAGTGTTGTTTTAAAGTAGTTGTACTCATCTGGATAATTTTTGTTCAGGAAAACCGGATAGTGACTGTCGGCGTATTCTGTTTTTGCTTTTCCGTGGAGTGTTAGCGTCGCATTCTTTTTTCTCAAGGTGAAGTTGTCCGGAAGAACGTGTGCTCTATGTTTGTGTCCAGATTTGCTGAAAAATGCATCGGCGGGTGTCGCCAGCGAAAGCGCTAGCAGTGACATCGGTGCTGCGATGAGCAGCTTTGCGGGTAAACTCATTGTTATTCTCCTCATAACAGGTTTATGACCACACAAGCTTTAATTGTAATAGTTGTTTTGTCAACGTGCCTTAATCGTCAAAATGATTTTTTAATACACAGAATTCTTGAAGTTGTTATAAGACTGAGTAGATTATAGTCGTGCTTTCCAGGAAATTTTTTTGGTGTTGTTGTGAGCAGGGAGGCAGCGGAAAGACTTGCGTCGTTGGCGCGTGTCGTGACGCTTTTATTTTGTGCGGTTGCACTTCCGTATGTTGCGTTGTTTTATGAATCAAACAGCGTTCGTCGTGTTCGTCCGCGGAAGAGTGGATTTGTTCTTGGTGTAGAATATCTCGCACATTATTCCCATGAATTTCCGTGGCTCCGCAGGTTGCGTGTTGGAGTTATTTGTGACAATCCGGCGACACCGGAATTACTTCACAGGTGTGGTTTTAAAGTTCGCGCAATTTTTCCGTTTCCAGGGAATTTTTATCCCGATGTGAAAGTGCCACCAGAATATTTTGATACCTGGCGTGATGTAAAAGGTGCGGCATATACCGATATCTCAAGCGATTGGGAAAACGCATTTGAGAAGTGCGCACATCGCGTTGATGTATTTATTTTTGATGTCAAACACACAGGCCTTCAATATGATTTTGCCACAGTGATTCTCAAGGGGCTTTTAAAAGCTGCTCAGGCATGTGATCGTCACGTTGTTGTTACTGATCGGCCGAACCCAGCTGGTGGAAAGATTGAAGGCGTTGGAGAAATTCCGATGCGGCTTGGCGTTACCGTTGGTGAGCTTGCGCAGTACATGAATAAATATATTCTCGATAAGTCCGCAAAGCTTACAGTTATTCCGATGTTAGGTTGGAAGCGATCGATGATCAATGCCGGAAATTCTCCAGAGCTTCACGGCGCGATGCTCACCGGATTTTTTCTTCCGATGGCACACGTACATCCGTTTACATCTGTTATGAATTTGGAAGCAAGTGGAGTATCAATTGGTTTTCCACAGCAACAAGCGCTTTCCATGTGGGAGATTGGATATCTTTGTTCGTTCCTCGACAGGAACGGATTGCGATGCAAAGGTTGGGAGATGGATGATGTCACAGGCGGCAAGAGCAGAGGGGTGTCATTTAAAACAATTCGGAACCCGGATCAGTTTCCAATGTTTGCAACGTTTGTGAGGATGATGAGATTCTTTGCCAATCGCCGTGCGTTAAATATAGAGTTCGACGAAAAATTTGATTCTGTTGTTGGAAGTCCTGAAATTCGCAAACTTCTCACAGACCAAGCAAGTCTCAAGCAGCTTCGTGATCGTGCAGAAATAGATTCGCGAATATTTCTTGATAAAATAAAATCATGTTTGATGTATGCTCCAAAACCTAAGGTGCGATATTTAGATGCGATTGTAAGTGTTGGAGTGTAACGAAAAAGCAATAATTGTTCGGCGCCTATTTCCGCGTGCGGACAAATTTATTGCACTAACAAGATTTCGAGGCAAGGTCCGAATTTCAGTTGGTGCTAAATCCAAAATTCATTTTTCTCCTGGGATGCTGGTTGAGTTGCATCAGCGGGGGCATTCAAAAAATTATTATGATTTTTGCAACGTCCGGCTTGTTTCGATGCCAGTGGGAATCTCTGACAAAACGATAGAATGGCTACATGCGCTTTTAGAGATTGTACACTTTTTTGTTCCCGCTGGTGCGGGGTGCGAGGCGCTGTACGACTTTTTGGAGTGGAGTATTTTTGAGGTGCCGGACAAAGATTTGCTTATGTGCAGATTGGCCATGATGGTAGAGCTGATGCGCCTTCTCGGATTTTATCCCCCGGAAAACTTATTGTGCTTTGTTCGTGTTGCTTTTGCATGTCGCCTTCGCTCTGTTGACTCGGAAAAATATGCAGCAGTACACTTTGGCAGCGTTTTTGATAACGAGGCTGATGCGTTGAGCATTGCTGCAAAGCAGTGGGTCACGACGTGCCTCCGAGAGCATCCAAGGTATACCTCCTTCAAGGTTGCCGGTTTTTTTGCATAACAAAGGGAAGATGATAATGGTCAAGAGAGTTCTTCGCGCTGCGGTGTTTGTCGTTTCCATTTCATGTTTTGTTTCCACCAGTACGTACGCTTTCTTTGATTTCTTTTCTACTGAGGGAATAAAAACACTTGCTGAAAGTGGCCGCCGGGTCGAGATGGCGTTTAACGCCGGAAGTCCTGAGGCTCGCAAAGAGCAGCTGAAGGGATTGGAAGCGCAGCTTAAAACGATCCGCGCTGAAGAAGAGACAGCTGTGAAGGTGCTTGAGGCGCTCAAGAAAAAAATAGAAGATGAGCTTGCTGACTCGCGTGATCGTGTTAAGAAAAGAGATACGGATATTTCTGAAATCATTGGGAAAAGAATTTCTGTTTTGAGCGATCGTGAGCAGAATGTTGAAGCGTCAATTGCGGCGTGGAAATCTTTAGATGACTGCATTATTTCCAATATCTCACTAATCAGCGAGAGCATTGAGCGGTTGTCTGGTGAGCAGTCAGAGGCTCCGGCGACGTACAGCTTGAACGATCTCAGTGGAGCGGAAAAAAGATTAGAGACTGCCAGCGACAGCCTAAAGTCTGCTTTCTCAAAGAGGGAAGCGTTGTCTAAGCAGAAAGATTCTGAGACTGAAAAAATTACTGCGATCAAGAAAGATCTTGAACTCGCCCTCAAGGAAGACGAGCAGTCTTTGAAAAAAATTAAGGCTGGTGGCGAAGAAGCTGAAGAGGATGAGCCTTCAAAGAAAGCTTCCGAGGAGCAACAGAAACTGAGTACTGAAAAAATTTTGCATACGAAAGAAAAGATCCAGCTTGCAGATTTACGTAAGCGACTTATCACGATTGAAACCGATTACGTTGACAATCAAATTGACATCGAGCGTGAGCGAGCTGCTTTTTGGAGAATGAATATATCCGAAATTAGGAAGCGACTTGTTGTCCACAAAGGCGACAAAGATGATGCCTTTGCCGAATTTTCTGATGCAGAAGCAAAAGCGATTGTTGCAAAAGAAGAGATTGCGCCGGAAGAGGCAAAGAACCGATCTGCGCGCGATGGGCTTGCCAAAAAATTGGAAGAACTCAACGGGGTGCTTCGAGGAATCAAGGCGGAGTCCGGCGAGGATGATCCCGAAGGCTATCTCACAAAATTAAAAATGAAGCATACATCCCATTCAATGGGCGTGTTGGACAAAGAACGCGCATTCATGGAGCTGAAGCGCAGCATTGTCGATGTCGAACTTCTTGTCGAAAAACTTAAGCGAGATGCCGTTGCAATTCGCTATGATCTACAGCAAAAAGGAATTGATTTCAGCAACAGGATCGATGGTTTAAAAAATGACAAGAACAAACTCGACACAGAAATTAGGGCAACAGGATCAAAACTTGATGAAGCGACCAGTGCGCTTTCTGCTTTTAACCAGGACCTTGAGCTACTCAAAAAAGAGAAAGAGGGTTTTGTAGAATCCGGCGGGAAAATTTTTGGAAACAAAACCCCGAAGCACAAAGAAGCAAATTCGTTGTTTACATCGATCGAAGAATCAATTCGAAAAAAGATTGTGTCTGTTCAGGAATACATTGCTTTGTTTCCAGATCTGACGCAAAAGCAGGATATGCTTGCAACTCGCTACGATTCCTTTGTGCGTGAGCTGGAACTCCGCCGTGTTGAGGTTGATCTGTGGGCGCGATCTCCTCGTGCCATTTCACTCCTAAGTTTATCTCGGGCCGCGATCGAATCGGAGGACTTTTTATTGCGCGTGTTGTTCTGGGGAACTTATCGTGTGTTTAGCCCATCACACCTGGTTCAGGCTTTTGGAGGAGCAACAATTCCATTTCTTTTTGGGCTGCTCTTGTTTTTGTTTTTGTTTTTCTTGTCGTACTTTTCGATCTATGCGTTGCTTCGTGACTTCCTGCTTCCATATTTGCGATACCTTGTTTCCGTTCAACATGGACGAGTTGGATTTTTATGGGGGAACATTGTTTCTAGTGTTGTGGAATTCGTGTGTGAGCGGTTCTACATAATTTTTCCGTGGATGTTTTTGGCGACGCACTTTATTTTTGAAGTTCAGTATTTTGGCTTTTCCGTGTCGATGGGAGAGCCGTACCTCGAAGCGGCATTTTATTTAGTGTCGATTCCGATACTTTGCTATCTCTCCGCGCACCTTCTTGTTGTTCTGAAGTCGCTCAATCAACGGCTTAGTTTTTTCTTTTTTGCGGAAAAGACGCAAGGCAAGTTTTTACTTCTTGCCACGAGTTTGTTTTACACTGGGTCTGTGATTCTTCCGCTGCGCGCGGCGTTTCTTAGCTACGGGGCGAGGTACACCAATGTTCCGTCGGTGTTACTTGCGGCGTACTCGTTAATTTTCATTATCGCGGTTCTTCTGTGCGTAAGCAAAGACGATATTCTCAATCTCATTCCACCCAGCAATAAGTTTTTTATTTTTCTTAGAAGCAAAATAGACGACTACTATTATCCCGTTTTTGTGTTCTTGATGGGCTTATTTATTTTGTCCAACCCGTACGTCGGCTATGGACATCTTTCGTGGTACTTGTTGTTTGTTGTGCCTATTTCATTCTTCGTGATCATTGGGGCCTTTGCTTTACATCACAATCTTAGAAAATGGGTTCTGGTTTTCTTTATGGAAGAAACAGACGACGACCTTACTAATCGCTTTGAGCATGCGAAGATGTACTACGGGTTCTTCGTTGTCACAACGTTCATCGGCCTATGCCTTCTCGCATTTGGAATAATTGCGAAGATCTGGGGCTTTGCATTTAATCTGACAATGCTCTGGAGCAACTTGTCGGACGAATGGGTTCTTCGGCTCGGACCAAACCAGAAGCTTGGAGTTGTTGAAGTCTTTTCGTTCTGTGGATACTTACTTGGTGGCTACGTATTTTCGTCGTTGGTCCACAGATTTATTCTCAATAAAATTTACGACATCTTTAGAACAGAGCCCGGCGCACAAAACACGATCACAAGAATTTTTCACTACGTAATTCTTGTTGTCTTTGTGTTCGTTGGATTCATAGCAATCAATTTGTCGCAGGTTGTGTGGCCCCTTGCCGTGTCCATACTTCTTGGTGTTGCTTTCGGTTTAAGGGATCAACTTTCGGATTTATTTGCAGGAATCTTAATTCTTCTGGAGCGGCAGATTGAAATTGGGCACTTCATTGAAACCCCAGAAGTTCGTGGAACAGTGCATAAAATATCAGTGCGCTCTACGATTGTTAGGACCGCGAGAAACTTCTTTGTGGTTATTCCTAACCGCGATCTCATTTCAAAAATAATCACAAACTGGGGTGCTGGAAGATTCTCTGTTGGCTTCGAGCTTTCAGTTGCTGCCGACTACCGAAGTGATCCAGACAAAGTCATCGACATAATTCGTCGCGTGCTTCTTGACCACCAACTTGTTCTTCGAGTTCCCGCTCCAGCGATACGACTTGAAGAATTTGCGGAATCCGGGGTTACATACTTTGTTCGTGCGTTTGTCGGAATTCGTCGGGTTCGTGAACAGTGGGAAGTTGCAAGCGATATTCGCATTGCGCTCCACAAAGAGTTTGCTGCGAATGGAGTGATATTTCCATATCCGCAACGCGTGCTTCATGCTGCTAACTCGATTAAAGAGCCGCTCATGAAATTTAAGTTTGATGCCGGCGCAAATGAGCAGCAACCTGCAGAGTAAATTAGCCGCGAATTTTATTCTTTAGCGAAAGACTTCTAGCATTTTTTGCTGTAAGATACAGCAAAGTTTAGATATTTGCGTCGTCCGTTTTACTTATGAAAAAACATGATTGGAGTTCTATGATTTCGAAAAAACACATGGCTGCGATTTTATTTGCTGGTGTAGCCATTTTGTCTCCGCAATTTGCGAATGCGGGAGAATTCTTGAGGCGTGTCAAAGCAGGCGATTTTCTTAGCGCCGCAGAGTTTTTAGTTGATGTTGTTCAGTTCGAATGTGGCGTAGCGTGTATTGTTAGTGATTTTGATTTAAGTCTTGATGATGCAGTGAAAGCGACTTTCGAAAATAAGGTTTTTTGGAATGACAAGTGTGCATCTAGCGAACTACGTGTTCTAATGAATTGCGGACTAGTTGGAGAATTATTTTGCGACATTGCTTTCCTGAAGAAGAAGTTTGGATTTCAACATAAATGGTATTGGCAAACCAGTGATGCTGCTAAGTATATCGCTGAAGCAAGACGTAAGTATATTGATCCGATAACGGGTGAAAAGGGATACGATGCTCTTGCGAATGATTTTGTGCGGCTTGCTAAGAGCAACGATTTAGTTGGTGCTGCAAAGTGTGTAATTGATTCAGCGCAGAATATGCAACTTTGGTGGATGGGGAAAAGAATTAGTAACTTTTCCGGGATGGTGAAATATATTTTGGGGGTCGCGCCAGATTTCTGTATCGGTGTTCCGAATTTTCATTGTCGAAAAAGGCACTCCGCGTTTTGTAGGGCTGTTGATGCAGTAAAAAATGACCCAAGGTTGCGAGAAAGATTCGAGCGAATTACGGTTATCGTGACGACCTTTTTAGAAGAATGGCAGCGGTTTGTTTCCGGAATTTCACACTACATAAGGAAAGACCTGGAGCGCCGGAGCATTTTTCCGTCGTTGGCACTTCATCTTTTTCAAGAAGAAACATTTAGTGGATTTCCGGTAGAAGCATCTCCGCGGCAGGCTGTTCGCGACATAAGAGATATTTACGAGTACGGGGTTACTTACAATTATGCAGACCAGTTGAAATCGTTTTTTGTTTATCTTGCCAAAAGTGGGCTCCTCGGGCGAGGACTTGGGTTCGGAAGCGGTCCGAATCATTATTCGGAGAATTTCTGGCATTTTCTTGAAGTAGAGCAGTGGGTAAAAGAAGTGCTGTGCCCAGATCAAATTTCTTTTTTATTACGGAATGCCATTGATGGAAAATCCCTGGAGGATGTGATAGAGGAGCAAAGCGCACACTGGTTTTCAGCCGGGGCAGTATATTTTATAAGTACTCCAGATGAATATCAGTGGCATAAAGAAATGGGGCTGCCGTTTTGACAATTTTTAGATTTTTTAAGTCCGGCTTCCATCAATAGTTAATCGGTTGCAGCGTCAGCTTTGCTTGTGAAAAAATTCATGATTGGGATTCTATGATTTCGAAAAAATACATGGCTGCGATTTTATTCGTTGGTGCGAGCGTCTTGTCTCCGCAATTTGCGAATGCTGGCGAGCTCTTGAAGCTTGTTGAACAAGGTGATTTTGTTGGCGCTACGAAATATGTGATTCGCGGGGCGAAGTCAGCAAGAGGTGAGTTGCGAGCGCAAGATTCCGGTTTTTTGCTCGCCAATATTACTTTTGATAATCAAATAACGTGGTTATTCGAAGGTCCGAGTGTTTGGGTGTGTGACAAAAAAGAAAGATATCTATCAAGTTTCAACAAAGAGCTGATTGAGGATCTTAAATCGCTTCGTGGTGATTCGGAAAAGCCGAGAGATGCGCTCCTTGTGCTTAAGTTTCTGGCAGAGGGATTTGTGAAAGAGTGGGACTCTTTTGTTGAAAAAACTATGGTAAAAATATTCGTGAGGGCAAACAAAACAATTGATACGGGCTCTAGTTGGCAGTTTGTTGATTGTGTTTTTGACAGCCTTGTTCTGAGTGCAGGACCGAGAAAACAATTTTTTAGTTACGATAGCCCACATGACATTGTGCCTAAGATCAGGGCGGTTGTATCTGAGCAAGGAGCACCTGCCTTTCGGTTGATACTTCTTGGATTCTCAAAAGATCAATTTTTTGCGCAAGCACTCGGGGATGAAAGTTGTGATGATGGTTATTCGGAAATGTTTGGGCGATTGTCCGGCATTGGAGAGTGGCCCGAGCAGCTGCTGGACTTGGAGCAGATAGGATTTTTGAAAAGCGAAGTTGGTCGCACACAGATTTTAGACGAGAGGATTTATCGCAAAATGAGTTTGGAAGACGTGCTTAAGGGGCTCCCTCTTAACTGGTTTGTTATCAAAGAAAGTGATTGATCGAATGGCTCTCAAAAAATATTCCACGTTAATTTTGTTTGTTGGTACGAGTGCCTTGTCTTCGCGATGTGGGAATGTCCGGAGTGTATATTTTGCGAATGAGGTCCCATTCCCTTTCAGGGATAGCCGAAATGGTTGCTGAAATTTGAATTCAACAACAATTCTCAGGGGCAATAAGCTTCGGAATAAAGCAACCTAAAATTTAAATTTTTTCTCTAAAGACTTTTCATATTTTTTGCTGTAACTTACGACAAAGTTTGTTTCAGCTTTCTCTATTTTTACGCCAAGGAAGTTTCTCTGTGTTTTTTATAAGATTTCGTAATTTTGCGTTCCTTCTTTGCCCTCTTTTTATTTTTCCGTGTGCTTGTGCAGGCCCGATAATCGATTTTGTAAAAAATGGAAATTTTTCAGGTGCTGCAAAAACAATCATCGATGAAGTTGAGCTTGCACGTTTTGAATGGCCGGAAGATTTTGTTAGAGCAGCTCCTAAGCTAGTAACTCTTTTGGACGAAGCGCTAAAGCCGCATCTATGTGATTTAACAAGTGACACCTGGATGCGGGCGGAAGAAACAGCGTATTTTTATGGAAGAATGCTTGAGATGCTTCACGAGATAAACCAGTTAAAAAAGGGGGCTTCTGATCTTAAAAAATCTAGAGAACTATACGACAAAATTTTTGACACGATTGAGAATTTTTTGGATGAGTGGCATGTGTTTCTATGTTTGCTTGCGGATGCTGCCCCGGTTTTGCGGGTCGACTTAAGCCTCATGAATCCTGGAAGTGTTGGCCCTTATTCTGTTCGAAAGCTGATTGCGAAGGTCGCGAGGAAATACGTGAACATTGAGGGCTACGAAGAAAAATTGCGGCAGCTGGTTTCTTTCTTGTCGACGTGCAAATCCTTTGCAAAAGAGTTTGGTGTAAACAATCCTTGTGATAATTTTTCGCCGGAAGTTTACATGATTTTTGACGGTGGCTTTTCGTTGGAATTTGACCTTATTGCTGACCTCGGAAGCATAAAAAATTTGTGTTTAGAGCCGCATCAAATTGAACAAGTGAAAGCTTGTGTAAAAAATGGCGAAAAGCTAGAAGATGCATTGTTTTCAATAATGGCCTGTGAGCCGCGCAGTTCGTAAGTTTGTTTCAATGATTGGGGAAGATCATGAAAAAAAATATTTCGTTATTATTTTTGTGTGCAGTTGCTGTTTTTCAAAGTGCATGTGCTGTGCCGTGTGAGGAGGGGATTCGGTCTGTCGCGGTGATGGAGGTTCGGCATATTGTTAGCCAGGTTGAATCTGCGCAGGAGCATTGGCTGGAAGAGATTTCAAAAATCCCAGGGTTTTTGGTTTTGTGTAATGAACTTTTAAACCCGAGCTTTCTGAAAAAAATTGATTCCGAAATGCTGATGCCCTTGCGGGAATCAGCGTACTTTTGGGGGAGGGCCCAAGGCCTCTACAGATTAATTGATAAGATCAGAGAGGGAGGCGAAGCAGAGTACAAATATCAGCTTTCGATTTTAAAAAGTTTCATTAGCGAATGGCCGAATTTTTTGAAAACTTTAGTTGAACAAGTGCCGGAATTGGAAGAAAAAGTTTGCATGACACTTCCGAATGAGGTTGGTCCGAACGCTATGTGTCATGCACTTGCGACAATGATTAAAGAATGCTCGAAAAGTAAAAATGAAGACCTGCTTAGACGAATAATTGATTTTCTCGGTCGATATAAGTCTTTTGCAAATGACTTTGACCCCAACGAAAGATCCCGCGACGAGTTTGGTTACATTGTTGGAATGTGCGAAATAAAGAGTTTGTTCATGACAAGGCCGAGCGTTGCCTCCGTGACAAGATTTGTTCAGGCCGGGCACGGCCTTACTTCTGCATTTCTAAAGACGTTGATTGATAAAAAGTAGTTCGTAAGTTTGTTCCAATGATTGGGGAAGATCATGCAAAAGAAAAATGCGTTGTTGCTTATGCTGACGTGTGCAATTGTGCAAAGTGTAAGTGCCGGGAAGATAATGGATTGTGCATGCGAAAAAGATGCGATTGAGGCGGTAAAGTACATTGTCCGCGTGGTTGAAGATGTCCAAAAAAGCTGGTCGGAAAAAGTCGATACCAGCCACGGATTTAATTTTCTTATGGAAGAGGTGTTTTATTTTCCACTTCGGGAAGCCGGGGTTTCAGACCACATGCCGCAACCATGGGCGTGTTACTTCTACGGGAGAGCCCAGGAAGTTTGTGATGATCTTTTGTTGATTAAAAATTTGTCAAAAAATGATGAGGGAATGGAGGGGGTGCACAATGGCATCACCAAGGCGTTGGTGTTTTTCACAAGGGGTTGGGACATGTTTTTTAAGCAGCTGGTTGAGCAGGTTCCAGAAGTTGTCGGTTCAAATGCCGCTTGCTTTACTTCCCCAAACGAATCTGGCCCAAACAGTGTGTTACTCGCAATTTCTGAGATTATCAAGCGGTCATTGGAAATGGGGAATGACGATTGCTTGAACAGGATTTTTAGTTTTTTATCATCGCACAAAGCATTTGCGCGAAACTTCGATGTTGATTCAGTTGAAGACAAATACACTGAAGAGTTTGAAGCCATTTTTGAAATCGGCAAAATTGTAGAAATGTTCATGAACCAGCAGCAAGTTGAAACAGTAATAAAGCTTGTAAAAGAAGATCTGTTCCATTTGGACAACGCTATCGCACTTGTGATGCGCAGAGAAAGATACAAACAGGGGCTAGGATAAATGGATAACATGGTATTCCAAAAAATATGCAGCTATTTGGTTTGTTGAGGCTCATAATTTAAATTTTCTTAGAAAATAAGCAATTGGTAAAAATAAAAAAGGGCTACCGAGGCGGCAGCCCTTTTTTTATACAGCTAAATTTTTACTGTCGATCGAAAAGTTTCCAAAGTTTTGAGAGATACTCGTTTGGATCTGATCCCTTTAGCAGCAATACGCCATAGGCGATTAGTGCTGCGCCAACAAAGAGTAGCAATACGTACAAGAGAATTGCGTAAGTTTTTACGACGAGTAGGCAACCAATCAAAATCGCGACGATCGCTTTAGTGATTCGAGCATTTTTTCCGAAAAGATCTGCCCAGAAACCACATGTAAAACATTTTTTTTCTTCGGGGTCATTCCCATTATTGTCGAACATGGCACTCCTTCTTATATTTTCCATCAACGAATGAAACAAGGATGATCGTAGCACGGAGTTTGCTTCATGGACAAGAACGCGCAGAAGCGTGGTGCGGAAGCTGGCGGATTAAATGTCATTTAGGCAGCTAGATTGGTCTGAAGTTAGATATGCATAACATGGCAATGATTAAACCGCGATTGTGTTCTAATTGTCGGGAGTTGGGATTGCGAGTATGTCCCCATGGTAATAATGTTTAAAATTGACGATGGGGTGGAAATCGATTTGCCCGCAGGAGGCATAAGCTTTGTAATTGTTTTCGTTAAAGAAATCAGCTAGCCGACTTCTTACATTTATTTTTTTATCTTCTGTTTCAAATAGTTCGTCTTCAAGTTCAAAAAATATTACAGGTTTGTGTTTGGAAATTGTTTCTCTTGCTGACTCCAGAACGTCTAACTCATTTCCCTGTGTGTCAATTTTTATAATGCGAATCCTGTCTTTAGTTGTTTTGAAGAAGTCATCCAGTCTAATATTTGCGACTTTGATCGTATCGAATTCTCCAATATTGTGATTTTGTGTTGTGCTTGAAAGACCCATGTTCATACAGTTTTTTTGTGCGTAGAAATCTAATGTTGTATTTTCTGAATTCGAAACGGCTGAATTATTCGTGAGAACATTGGTTAGCCTGTTTATCGAAACGTTGTATTTTAGATCTGAGAAGACGGTTGGATGTGGCTCGAATGTATGAAACAAAGTGTTTGGGAATTTTTTTGCGAGTGGGATAGATGTTGCGCCGACGTTTGCACCGATATCAACCACGATTTCCTTTGAATTGTTTAGGCACAAGCTTAGAAGTTTGGCTGTCTGTTCTTCCCATACGCCAGATATAAATATATTTGACTCTATTAAGTCTCCCGGTCGTAGCCTCAATAGATATCGGATTCCATCGAATTCTCCTTGCGCTAAGCCTTCATTTAGGTCAAGTGAGTTTAAGTTTTTTGGATTTGATTTGGAGAAGATCTTTTTGAAATATTGTGAATCCCGAAAAATAGGATGGCGAGAATCAAAAAAATTTCCAAAGAACCTTTTTGCTTTTACAATTGCGGGAAAGCGCTTTAGATATGTTTTAATGTGCTGGATAGAATACATCTTTTTCCAAATGTAAAAAATGATCTCGATGTGACGGTGCTAGATGAAATGACTAGTAAGGTTATCCTGTCGTATGAATGAAACAAGGATGATCGTAGCATGGAGTTTGCTTCAGGGACAATAGCGCAGGGATTGGAAGATGATTTTTGTGTTCCCAAGGGGGCTTTTGTGGTCGGGGGCTCCATTCTTTTTACTAGAGTCAATTTAAAATCTAGTTTCTTCTTGGATAAGTGCTTACGAGCTGGCGGTGTGGTATTGTTTTTATATTGCAGTCGCTTTATTCGAGTGAGGAAAATAAAAATGGTTAAACAGCTTTTGAAGAAGATGTTTCCGTCTTTTGGTTCCATTCCGGTTGATATTTTAAGAATGATTAAAGACCAGCGGGATATAGATTTACAGCGAATTATAAAGCAGCGCCAAAACTTACATTTAAATCCTATTGCGAAATGCGGTGAAAAATGTTTTTCGCAATCAGATGAAGATGGAATTACTTTAGAGATTGTAAAAAGGCTTGGGATTAAAAACGGATTCTTTGCGGAGTTTGGCCCAGGTGACGGGCTAGAAAATAATACCTTAATTCTTGCGGCATCGGGATGGAATGGATTTTGGATTGGCGGTGAAGATTTAGCCTTGAACCTGAAGGAGTCAGAAAAGTTTTCGTACATAAAGGACTGGGTTACGAAAGAGAATGTCGTAAAATTATTTAAGACTGGCGCAAAAAATATAGGTGCTAAACATTTGGATGTTGTTTCGCTTGATCTGGATGGCAATGACATTTATTTTGTTGAAGAACTTTTGAGCAATGGGTGTGCTCCAAAAGTTTTTATTGTTGAGTACAATGCAAAGTTCTTACCGCCAGTTCGATTTCAAATAGATTACGATCCAAAACACCAATGGCAACGGGATGATTTTTTTGGAGCTTCTCTGTGTAGTTTTGATGATTTGTTCGAAAAGTTTGATTACTCACTTGTTTGCTGTAACGCGGCAACTGGCGCAAATGCATTTTTTGTTCACAATGAATTCATGAGTTTGTTTTCAGATGTTCCCAGTGATATCGCTGAAATATACGTTCCACCAAACTATCTTCTCTATGGAAGATATGGGCACAAGCCTTCTGCTCGCGTTGTTGAAAAGATTTTGAATCGCTAAGGCAAAGATTTTACCAAAGCCGGTTGCTGTGAAAATAAAACTGGCGTCCCCAAGGGGATTCGAACCCCTGTTACAGGAATGAAAATCCTGTGTCCTGACCAGGCTAGACGATGGGGACGCGCAATTTTTTACACCACCAAAAATGGTGGTGAGCCGCGTAGGTCTCGAACCTACGACCCACAGCTTAAAAGGCTGTTGCTCTACCAACTGAGCTAGCGGCTCATCTAGTTTCCATAAACGTAGTTTACAAAAGCGCTTTTCATAGTGTCAAGCGACTCTTTGCCAGTTTTTGATTTATCCAAGCAATCTATATGCGATTGCGAAGTAAATTGTGACCCCCACAACATCCATAATCGTTGATAGAAAGGGCGCTGCCGAGTGTGTTGGGTCAATTCCAAGGCGATCCAAAATTAATGGAATTAAAGTTCCCATAATTACGGAAGTTACAACAATTGCGAGCAGTGCGGAGCTAATAACCAGCGCACTCCACATATCAAAGTGTGATAAATAAACTCGGATAACTCCGAAAAAGAAGAGAATGATCCCAAGGGAAAATGCGACTCCGACTTCACGAAGGACGAGGAAAAACTGATTTTTTCTTGTGAATTCTCCAGTGGCCAGCCCACGAACCACAAGTGTCGCGGATTGGTTTCCCGCGTTTCCGCCTGTTCCGATTAACATTGTTATGAAAAACGATAGGAGGATATTGCTTTGCAGGAGGTTGTCGTACTGGGAAATGATAAGGCTCGATACGCTTTGCAGCAACAGCAAGCCAGCAAGCCAAAAAATTCGCTGCTGTACCAATTTCCAAAGTGGCCGGTGAAAATAACTAGTTTCTGTTGCCGCCATACCAGAAATTTTGTACATGTCCTCGGTTGTCTCATCTTCCATAACCTCGGACACGGCTGTTGCGGTGATTGCGCCTATGAAGTGATTTTGCTCATCAACAACGGGAACCGATGGAAGCGAGTAGTGATGGAGTTGGGCTGCAACAACTTCTTGGTCAATGTTCATGGTTGCAATGTAGTCATTTTTTTTCATGATGTGTGCAAGCTTTGTGTCTGGCGAATGCTGTACTAGGTCGCGAATTTCGATATGTCCAATGAGCTCGGAATCTTCGTTGGTGACGTAGATGTGTGGTGGAACACATGGATCGTTTCCGAGCCTCTGCAGGAGCGATACACTTTTTTTGACAGTGAACTCACTTCTTAGCGATATGATTTCGCTGTCTGTGATTCTTCCGGCAGACTGCCGTTCGCTCTTGAGGGCGGCCATGACGTGCTTGCGTTGTTTCTTCTGGAGCAGCTTCATGTACTTGCTGAGCTTGTCATCAGGAAGTTGGTCGAAGATTTGTGTGAGGACCGTCGATGGCATCGCTCTGAGAAGTTGAGAAGCCCGGTCGCTTGGGATTTTTATGAGAATTGGCTTTTGGAACTCATGCTCCATTTCCTCAAAGGCGTTGTTGGCAACTTCGAGGGGAAGTTTCATGAACAAGTCGATTTGGTCGTCTCCATAGAACTGCTGGAGGATGTCAGCGATGTCGGCTGGATGGAGCCCTATGAGGCGTTTCCACACTGCGCTTCCGATGTCGAGCTCTTCGTCTTTGGCTCTCTTGATTAACTTTGTGAGCTCAACGGCGATTTTTTCAATAAACATTGCCCGTCCTCCATTGTCTGAGGGCATTTGGCAGAAGGTCCTGAAAATGCTATATGTAAAACACTTTCAGTCTATGTGTCAGTGTTGGATCTGGCAAGAATGGCTTGCGAACAAAAAAATTACTGGACCTTAGGATTTCTAATGAAGCGTGTGGATAACATTACTTACTCGGGCACCGAGAAGATGCGGCTAGACATTTGCCTTGCCGGACTTCTTGAAGACCACTCGCGTTCGTACCTCCAAACTTTGATTCGCGATGGCTTGGTGCTTGTTGATGGAAAAGCGGTAACAGCTCCTCGCTTTGAGGTTTCTGGCGGAGAAAATATCGAGGTTAGTTTTCCTGAGCCAAAACAAATTGACCTAACGCCGCGCGAAGTCGAATTTGACGTGATCGATGTTCAGCCAGATTTCCTTGTGGTCAATAAGCCTGCGGGACTTTCTGTGCATCCGTCATCGACCGAGCGAGAGGCTGATACGCTGGTTCATGGGCTCCTTTATAAATTTTCTGAGCTGTCTGAATTTGATGACGATGAGCGCCCTGGGATTGTTCACCGTCTCGACAAGGACACTTCTGGAGTTCTTTTGGTCGCGAGAAATCCCCGCGGCAAGACGAAGCTTGGCGCAATGTTTCAAGATCGCAACATTAAAAAATGCTACACCGCAATTGTTGCGGGAGAGCCGCCGCGTGAGGGAACGATCGATTTTGATATCGGTAGGCATCCAGTCGTGCGATGCAAAATGTACCATCTTCCTCGCAGGGGGCGGACTGCATTGACGGAGTATTGCTTGCGGGAGTACTTGGATGATGCCGCAGTTCTTGATGTCCAAATTATGACAGGCCGTACGCACCAGATCCGGGTTCATTGCGCAGCGATTGGGCATGGAATTGTTGGAGATAAACTTTACGGCAAAGTTTCAAAGTTAATAAAAAGACAAGCATTGCATGCCGGGCACATTGAATTTGAATACGATGGCCTACAATTTTCCTACGATGCTCCGCTGCCCGACGACATGGAAAGTTTGATTAAGCTGCTACGGATTTCGGAGTAGCCTGGACGTCCGTTGTTGTGGGCTTGCTACTTTCTACAGAGGCTTCCAATTTATTTTCAGGTGTTTCAACGGTTGGTTTTTCTTCAGTTGTTTGTTTTTTCTCCGGTTCTTTTTTTACAAAGACCTGTGGCTCTACTTTGAACATATAGCCGTCTGATTTTAATTTTTTGAAACGTTCCTCGTATCGTTCGTAAACTTTTTGTTTGTCAGTGAAGGTGATATCCTCGCGATTTTTTCTGCCGGCTGACACCGTCCAGTTAAATGATCCCGACCATATTTTACTGTCGAGAAGTGCGAACTTGTGGTGCATGATCGGTTCGTGATATTTTGCCCAGTTCATTTCGCTCGAAGTTAATTGTGGCTTGCCATTATTAACTCCTTCTGGCTGCTTTGTTTCAACTCTCGGCTTTGGTGCCAATGGCTTAGGAAAGATCCAAACTGGAATTCCCTCAGATTGTAAAACTTTGATTTTACTGAAGCTGCTGTGTGCCATTCCATTATCAGTGACGATCTGAACATCGACACCTCTTTTTTTTGCTTCAATTAGTTTTGTTGATATGCGCTTGTCTGTTATTGCATATACGGCAGCATAGATTTTATTTTTTGTTGAACTTAGCTCTTCTAAAAGTCGTTTTGTTGGCGAATCTTCCGGCGAAAACAAGACTTCCGTTTCTGAAAAAATTGTGCCGCAACATGTGATAAGTGCGCCGACGATAAACACGATGCCCACATTTTTTTTCTTCATCATCTTCAAATCCGTGGTTAAGACGTTGTATACCGTGGACAGTTTTTGCGAACCGAGGTGTAAAAATAAAGCCTTTGTGGGGAGGGATGTTGTATGAGAGTGAAAAAATTTTCTTGCGCGATGTTATTTTTTTGCGGTGTGACGTGTTTTTCCGTGACTCAAAGACAGGTGAAGCAACTGCACAAAGAAATTAGTAATGGGCTTATATCAATTCGAAATGATCATCCAGATTCACAGGAGGCTGTCTACAATGTTTTGGATCAAGTTGGCCGAATGTATGCGTACGCAACTCAGTCAAGTGTAGACGGCGAAAATATGGAGTTTGAGCTTGAGCGCATTCGGAATGAGAATGAATCGCTTCGGCGAAGTTGTACGCAAATAAAAAACAAATTAATTTTTATTACAAACGAGCTTGAATCAGTTCGTGGTCGGGAGCAAGATGTTGCTGGTGAACTTGATCGACAAAAAATCCTACAGGAAGAAGCTGAAAAGAAAGTGGCCGACCTGCAAGATTCCCTTAGCGAAGCTGAGAAAAAGATAGCGGTGGCACCTCCGCCAGAGAAAGTCGAAAAAACAGAGCCGGAGGCAGATGCGAAGGCTACCAAAAAATTGTAGTAGGGGTAGAGATGAAGCTTTTTGTGGTTGGGCTCTTTGTGGTTTTGCTGAGTGCGCAAATTAACTGTGCAACAAAATTGCTCTTGTGCGACACCGAGAATCACGAAGTCGATACCTACGTTGGGTTGGTTGATATTGCGAAGCAGGCCGGCGTAGATATTGATTATGTTCCTTGCAGCAAGCTTGTTGATTCAAAGATTTCTGAGTTAGGATTTGTGAAATATTCTGCGATCTTTTTTTTAATTGGCCAAGGCTTTCTCCGCGCGCCGCAAGGTAGTCTTGCGCAAAAGAAAATTTTTCTCACGATTGATTCAGCCCGCAAAGTAGGTGGGGCAACGATTGGCTATCTTTTTCCCCCACTGAGAATCACCGGGGCTTTGCGTCGTCCGTTGATCAAGCGGTTGTTTGGCAACGATGAACTGATGACTGGGGAGACTGGAGAAAAAGACGGAGAGATTTCTCGCCTATGGGTACAGCGTTTTCTTGAGAGACCGTTCGAGTTTAGAAGTTTTCGGTATCATACTTCTTTGAATCTTCCGGGCTATGGGGGAGTTCTAAAATCTGATGTTGCACATGACGGTGACAAGGCGAGCATTGTTGCGCTGCCGGTGGCAGGAGAAAAAGTTGAGAATCGGCTTGTGCCACTTTTTCCGCTTGCCATGATGGTTCATGATAAGCAAAAGAATGCGAAAACGTTTGTTAGTTTTGCTTCATTGAACAGCCTTGCGGGAGGGGTAACAGAAAACTTTCGACTTTTCCCGTCGGATGGTGAGCTGCAGCAGAAAATGAGACAAGCAGTTTTCGATCTTTTTGTTGGGCTAGATGAAAAGGTTTCCGGGGCGAAGAAAAAAAAGCCCCCCGTGTACAGGCATGTTACTCATAAAGCTAAAAACAAATTGGTTGGGAAGAAGATCAGAAAAACGGCTTGGATGGAAATTGAACCGTTTATTGAAGAGCTAAAAACGAAAGACGAAAAAGAAATCGACGAGTTAAAAAAACGACAAGACTTGTTAGTTGAGTACATTGTTAGATCGGCTGCCGGCGCTTTGTGGATAGGGTTTAATCCGCAGATGTATTTTAGTCCGATTGCAAGGTTTGCTGGTGAGGAATCACGCCTTTTGAAGGCAGTATCAAACTTTACGGAAAAGCTTGAGGACAAATCCACTGAGGCAAAGATTGCTCCCCCCGAAATTTTTGTTGGCGTTGAAATAGCCAACAACCTTTACGAGCCGAATTTACCAAAGCAATGTGCGCGAGATTTATTTGGGGTTCAGTATCCAGATGTTCCAGATCCGCTTTCAAAAGATTTTTGGAAAAGTGAATTGGTTGAGCCGGTGAAAAAGTTTGCGGAGGCATGGAAGAAGTACGAAGTCTCACATGGTGTTCCGCTTGGTGGAGTGATAATTGATCTTGAGATGTACGGAAGAAAGGTGGTGGGGGAGTTTCCATCGCTGTCTGGATTTTCTGTCGAAAAAAAAATGGAAGAAGGGGTTTCGCGAGATCCAATTATTGATTTGCTAAAGAAGCGTGGAGTTTCTGGTCATCTAAATAAACTTGCGACCAATGCCGAGGAGCTTGGCGTTTGGATAAAGAAAGAATTCGAGGTGGCGATTCCCGGTGGTGTCATTGGGTGTTATGCTCCGACAATTTCGCTCGACTGGTTTTATCGAGGGCTTTATCGAGGTCTCAGCGCGAAAGATCAACCGCTTCAGCTTTTCACGTTCAACGTGAATTTCAGGGACTACGCAGGAATCTTGGAAAAGCATGAGGTCTGGGCGAAGCACTCGGGTGCATTCATGTTTTCCAAGTTGGAATCCAAAAAAGATTTTGAGAAGCTTGGAAAAATCTCTGAAACAAATATTGGTGGGTTTTGGTTAAATCGTTTATCACAAAATGTAAAACCGTTTCGCAAAGATAAGTGGTATGCGATTGAGCAGACTCCTATGAACCACAAACAGAAGCTGCAGTTTTTCGACTACATGCGCAAACTCGCGTATGCTGGAGTACACGTGTTTGCGGGAGCGAACAAAGGAACTACGTTCTGGAGTTGAGAGGAGAGGCTATGGTTGAGGAGCTGACGCAAGAGAGCTTTGATAGAAAGGTTGTTCTTTCCGGAAAGCCGGCGGTAATAAAAATTTGGGCTCCGTGGTGTGGTCCATGCAGGGCATACGCACCAATCTTTGAAGAGTTTGCTACAGAGTGTGGCGATGATTATCTGTGTGCTCAGGTCGATATCGACGTTGCAGCAGACATTGCTTCCACATACGGAATCATCTCAATTCCGACAACGCTTTTCTTTAAAGATGGGGTTCACGTCGCATCTGAGGTTGGGCTTCTCTCCAAGGATGAATTGGTTAGAAAGTCCAAGGAGTTAATATAGGGATCTAGAGAGCGATTTGACAGTATCGAGCTTTCGGGATAGATTACGCAACATGGGTTCGCTCGCTAGCGGATTCGTACGAGCGGGAATAGCTCAGTGGTAGAGCACCGCCTTGCCATGGCGGGGGTCGCGGGTTCAAGTCCCGTTTCCCGCTCCATAAAAATTCGAAGGTTCTACATCGAATCGTGCGTCTGGTTTGACATTTACGGGTTTTGTAGCTACAAATCAAGCTCGTGTTTTATCATGGAGATCGGATGCGGGAATAGCTCAGTTGGTAGAGCATTGCCTTCCCAAGGCAAGGGTCGCGGGTTCAAAGCCCGTTTCCCGCTCCACGAGATGTCGAGGCCGGATGTCGGGGTTTATTTTTGGGGCGGTTTTCCGTAATTTTTCGTTAATGCCCGTCTAGTGCCCGACTTGCGCCTCCGTGTTTTTTTATCTCAAGGGATATTCAGGGGGAACCCTTGTAGATTTTTCAGAAAGGTTTTATTGCATGAAGTCTGTACTTCAGGAAGGCTCAACCGTCGAAAAGGCGGTAGTTCTTGCGTGGCAGGAGGCTGGTCAGCCGATTGAGTTCACGATCAAGGTACTCGAGAAAGGCGAAAAGGGATTTTTAGGTTTTTCTTCACATCCCGCAGTTGTATCGATTATTTACGATCTTCCCGTTCCCAAAAAACAAGAACGGAATCGTCCACAACGTCGTGCTCCACGTCCAAGGAATGATCAGGCAGAAAAAGCGAAGCCGGCACCAAGGATTGTTGCTAGGCCGATGATTAAGGCTGACAAGCCTGAAAAGAGTGAGCCGATTCGCCAGAGAAGAGTTGTTACGCCTGCCGAAAAGAAACCAGTTGCGCCTAAGCCGGCTGTGTCAGTTGAAAAGAAAGACAGCAAGCTAGTAGAAAATAAAGTCGACGAGAAGAAACGGGAGTTATGGCTTCCAGAGTTTGTTGATGATCTTAAGATTTGGTTTGCTGACGCTTTAAAGATTGTTGGGACAAATTCGGAGTTCGACGTAAAAGTCGAAGGTGCTTTGTTGACGCTAAAACTTAAAGAGCCTTTTTCTGAGAGCAAGGATTCATCCCGCGCACTATACGCAAGCCTTTCGTTTTTGTTGATCCAATGCCTCAAGAAGAAGCATCGCAAACGTTTGCGTGGCTACAAGCTTCTTGTTACTGCGTAAAGTGTCGCTGTGTTTTCTCGTGATGATGAAGCGATCGTTGCACTTTGTACACCTCGTGGGCACGGCGCAATTGCATTAATTCGCATTTCCGGAGCTGGCAACGCCATTGCGATCGTTGATTCGTGTGCTGAGCTTTCATCTGGAAAAAAACTTGAATCAGTTCCGACTCATACCATCCACCACGGCTTTATTGTGGATTCTGGGAAAAATATAGACGAAGTTCTTTTTCTTCTGACTAAAGCTCCAAAAACATTTACGGGGCAGGATACGGTTGAGATCACGAGTCACAACAACCCCTTCATCATCGATAAAATTATTGAGCGATTACTTCAATGCGGCGCGCGTGTGGCGGGCCGCGGAGAATTCACGAAGCGTGCTTTTTTGAACGGGAAAGTTGATCTTTCACAGGCCGAGGCGGTGCACGAATTGATTTGTGCAAAATCCGAAGCCGCCGTTGGATCGGCGCTTGCGCAACTTCGAGGTGGGCTTTCGCATGAGATGGCAGAGCTAGAAAAACAAATTTTACGACTCGTTACCTTTGCTGAAGCAAGCTTTGAATTTGGCGAAGAAGAAATTTCTGATGTCGGGCACGATGAAGAGTTGCGATCGACTTTCAAAGAACTAAGTGAACATGTCCACAAAATTCAGGAAACATTTTCTTGCCAGCGTTGCGTCCGCGATGGAGTTCGGGTTGCCATCGTTGGAAGTGTTAATGCAGGGAAGTCGACAATTCTAAATTCACTTGTTGGGCGCGAACGGGCAA
>JABIAA010000097.1 GCA_018656485.1 bacterium
GAGATTGTTGGAGAAACCTTATTGGACCCTGAAGAAGTGTTAGTACCTTATCACCAAGTTTTCTGTCACAAAAAACAAGAAAGTTTTGGCATCCTTCATTTCTCGGTTTACACTTTTCGGCAATCTTGGCACAAAAAAATGCGTCCCCACATTCGTAGCGGAGTTGGTGTCTGGCGCTTACGGGCTTTGGAATACGCTAACCCAGTTTTTTGGCAGCAACTCTTAATCGAAATCAGAAAGGCTTACAACATATTGATATTCTTAGTATATTTATTTTTGTGGACATTTGTGAAATTCGAAAGTACCCTATGCTCGGATACTAGAATTCCAGGATAGGAGAAACAAATGTCTGAGGCCAACGGTGTTTCGCTAAAATTTCATAAATTGATAAAAAATCAACCGCAAAGATCCAACATGCTATTACGTGGCAATAAATTTGTGCGACGTCATGACTTAACACCCTCAATCCGCTTGTATATAGCGTTCATGATACTCATGGCCAAAACAACTGGCGCCTGGGGAAAAGTAACCGAGCTGTCACGACAGTTTGCAATTTCCCGCATGTTCGCTTATATGTTGGCCAATACGTTACATGAAACAAGTTTGATTGTTTTTGGGGATAACATCTTACAACCTGCTGTAGCCGAAGAACTGCCATATCATCATATTCTTTCCCTGAGGTTGGAGGGTAAATGCAGCATTGAAGCAATCTCCACAATCATGAAACGTTTCGGGATACCTAACTCTTCAGTAGGATCAATCAGTCAATATTTACAGGGTGTTGGTTCATTATTGCCAAATACCCTGATAACCGATAACGAAGAAGTTCGATTGGTTGTTTTTTTAAGTGACGAGATTTTTGCAAAAAATCTCCCCATCTTAGTGACCGTTGATCCGATTAGCTCGGCCATCCTGAGAATGGAGCTTGCTGATTCCCGGAAAGTTGAAGACTGGAAAAAGCATTGGGAATGTATTCAAAAGAACGGATACATTGCAACATACCTCGTTACTGACGAAGGCAGCGGTTTACGTGCAGCCCAAAAGGAGGCCTTGGCCGACATCATCCGACAACCGGATACCTACCATGCCATCGCCCACCAGTTGGGAAAATGGGTCAACAGACTGGAACAAGCAGCTCTAAAAGCCATCGAAAGGGAATACAAATGCTGGGATACCCTTGATTCAGCAAGAAGCGAGGCCGTAATCAATGCTAGGATTGATGCTTATGAAGATGCCAAGAAGAATGCTGATACCGCAATTGAACTTTATGAAACCTTCACGTTCCTCTATAGGGCCACCAATAAGGAACTGAATCTCTTTGATGACAACGGCAACCTGCGTGATCGACAGAATGCAGAAGGAAATATTGAGGCAGGCTTATTGCTTATCGAAGAACTGGGCCATGCCAATATCACAAAGGCCGTTAACAAGGTTCGACGCACTATGCCTGGATTGCTCAACTTTTTTGATGAGGCCAAGCCAGTCCTTTCCAGCTTGTCAGGCCTCCAAATTGATCCAAACGCCCTAAAAGCTCTTTGTTTGGCTTGGCAATGGAGAAAGGGACTTGTCAAATCAAAAAAAATCAACATACGGAACCGCTGCAGGGAAAATGAGAAATTCTGCATTGAAATCGCGACGGGATATCTTCAGGAAGACTGTGAGATTACAAAAGAACATGTATACGGTCAATTGTACAAAATCGTTCAGAGTTCAGCCCTGGTAGAATGCATCAATTCCATAATTCGACCCTACTTGAATGGATCAAGGAATCATGTCACCCAGGAGACTCTCAACCTGATAATGTTTTACCATAACCATAGGCGTTACAAAAGTGGGAAGAGAAAAAACCAAACGCCCATGGAGATATTGACCGGAAAGAAACAAGAAAAAGAATGGATTGACCTACTCTTTGTGGTCATAAGAAAAAAAGAGAAATCCTTTTCTGTTTCTACCGAATAATTTTTTGCCTAAAGCATCTGCATAAAGAAATGGCACTGAGGAGTGAACTGACTCTATGGGGTTGCTTAAAAAACATTCGGCAAAAAGTGTAAACTACTTTTCTGCTCATTTGAAGGATGCCAAAAAATTGAAGAAAAATGAACTTTTTACGGGACAAACAAAAAGGATAATGCTATGACGAGAATATGAGCCGTCAAGAGATAAAAGAAATTCTTCACAATATCGATGTTCGAGCAGATGTTCTCGACAAGGACACGTTGTCCAAAACGCTTTCAATCCTATTAAATCTTGTCGAAAGATTGAACGAAGAAAATGAGAAAGTGAAGGTTGAAAACCAGAGACTGCGTGATGAAAACAACAGGTTGAAAGGGGAACAGAGCAAACCCAATATCCGTGGCAACAAAGGAAGTGGCAAGGGCAAAGACCTTTCTTCCGAAAATGAGCGAAAAGCGCGGACAGAGAAAAAGAAGAAAAAGTCGAAAAACAAAAAGAAGAAAATCCTAATTGATCGGTCTGAGGTATGCAAAGTTGATCAGTCCAATTTGCCTGCTGATGCCAAGTTCAAAGGATATGAGAATGTGGTTGTGCAGGAGATTTTGATCAAAACAGACAATGTTGAATACAGAAAGGAAGTTTTTCACTCAGCCTCGGAGAAGAAAACCTATGTAGGAGAATTACCCTCCGGGATTGTGGGGGAATTTGGCCCTGGGGTGAGATCATTGGTATGCACGCTTAAATACGTGGCAAACATGTCGCAGCCAAAGATCCAGGAACTCCTGGAAAATTGCGGCATACTCATTTCACAATCCACTATTTCCCGAGTCCTTACCAAGGATGAAACCGGGTTCAACCAGGAGAAAAAGGATATTTTCCGTACCGCTTTGGATGTTACTTCCTTCCATCAAATTGACGATACCACGGTAAGGGTCAACGGTAAGAATCAGTATTCGCAAATTCTCTGTAATCCATACTATACGGCCTTTTTCACAGTTCCGCGAAAAGATCGCCTGACGATACTTGATTTATTACTGTGCGACAGAAAAAGGACATACCTCTTTGATTTGAAGGCTTTTTCTCTGATGTCGGATTTGAAGGTCCCGAAGAAAGTAACCAACAAGCTTTTGGGTTTAACCGAAGACAAGGAAATCTCGGAAACGGAAATGCAAGCGTTGCTGAAAAGGGTTTTTTCGGACGATAAAAAAGGGAAAAACACCAAGACCAGAATTATGGAAGCCGCTGCCATAGCCGCCTATCATCGACAAACGGAAGTTCCAGTTGTGGACATCCTTTTGAGCGACGATGCTCCTCAGTTCAAAAAACTTACTGCAGAACAAGCCCTGTGCTGGATTCATGAGGGCCGGCATTATAACCGGTTAGATCCAATCGTTCCCCGCAATGTTGAAGCACTGAAGGATTTCAAGTCTCGCTTCTGGGACTACTATGGGGATCTTTTGAAATACAAAGAAAATCCAGAGTCTGAAAAAGCGACAAAGTTGTCTATTGAATTCGACGACCTGTTTTCCACCAAAACGGTTTATCCGGCATTAAATGATCGGATAGAAAAAACTCGGGGCAAAAAGGAAGAACTCTTGAAGGTTCTGAAATATCCTTGGCTGCCATTGCACAATAATGACTCAGAGTTGGGCGCAAGGGTGGAAAAACGCAGGCAGGATGTTAGTCTGCAAACAAAATCCGAAGCGGGAACAACAGCTAAGGACTCCTTTCTGACGATCACCCAAACAGCAAAAAAACTGGGTGTCAACGCCTACAGATACATTTTCGACAGGGTTTCCAAGAATTTCAGAATGCCGGCGCTTTCTGATCTGATCATTGAAAATGCCATGCCGCAGCTTGAATAGGTCTTCTTTTCTCCAAAACATCGGGATAATAACTTTGTAACGCCAGCCTTCGAGGAATCATATTGCCGGTGATAGTACGATGTTGTACGCTGAACCAGCGCCTACGATCTTCCATCCTGAACTCTACTTCAACAAGCCCCCATGGGATTTGAATAGGATACAAACTAATTTATTCAAAAAATTTGATAAGACATGGATACAGAATGAAAGCATTATCTGTTTTATTAAAAATCAAAA
>JABIAA010000098.1 GCA_018656485.1 bacterium
GCTTGATGGAAACGACCTGATATTCATTCCAGCAGAGGTAATTACTTCTAATCATCTTGAAGAATTGTCCCTTCAAACCAGTAAAATAGAGACTAACAAAAGCCAAATCGAATCACTGCATCCCCTAGTAACTCGATGGATGGAAAAAAGAAAAAGCCTTTTAAACAAATTTGAACAAGAAATCGTAGAATCACAGTTGAGAAAAGAAAATGCAAGAAACATTCTAGAAATAAATATGCTGATGTGCGGCTTACCGGATGAATCAAACTTTTTTGGATGGAAATCTTGCAGCCCGGCTTTATGTGTTCCAACTCCAGACAGACATAAAACTCTTTTATTGAGCCACCCAATCCATTCCGAATTATTTATAAAAAAATTAATAAGCGATCCTGTTTTCAGGGAAATAATGGAGGGGTACCAAATCAAATTAAAAATGAGTAAATCATTGAGTTGCAAAGAAACAATCCAAATAACATCTGAAGAAAAATGTGTGGACGAAATCAAACCACAAAACAAACTTGACCGCACTAAAAAAAATAAATCATGCCTTGTTT
This sequence comes from bacterium, assembly GCA_018656485.1. Lineage (GTDB taxonomy): Bacteria > Babelota > Babeliae > Babelales > JABIAA01. The sequence continues at coordinate 555 of JABIAA010000098.1, forward strand.
TAGAAAGCGAGGGACAGGCGATTGTAATGCAGGTTATGGCCGAACTGAGCGAAGAGTATCGTAAAAACATTGCAGGAGTTCAGGTGCTCGACATGTCAAACATTGGACTAACATTTCTATCGCCAGCCATCCGCCACTTCAAAAAACTCGAAAGGCTCTTTCTAGAAAACAACCACCTGTGTGAACTTCCCGATGAAATTGGAGAACTTAAAAACCTTACATTTCTTGCCCTCGGTGGAAATGAATTGTTTAGGCTCCCAGCTTCCATCCGAAAAATTTCCAAACTTGGTGGCATCACACTTGATGGCAATTCACTAGATCCAAACGAAAAACTTCCTCTTTTTGAGGCAATGAGAAAATTACACGTTCTCAGTATCGACGACCCAGAAATAATTATGCAGCTTTACAATCGATGTAAGCGCAATCACGAAAAGCTCGCACGGCTTACAAAAATGTTGGCAGTCAGCCTAAATTTGCCTCGCGAAGAAAAACCGAAAACAAAAGAAGCCCCAAACCGCGGTCTTCCATTATTAACTTTACTTCGCGGAAAAGAAGAGAACGAGCCGAAAAAGAAACATCGACACAAAAACCATTTACTGCCACCACCAATGCCCGACCGTGTTCCAAACCTGAAGCTTCCCGCAATCGCAGGAACGACGAAAGCGATCACGTCGAGAACTTAGACAACTTTTTTATATTTCTGTTTTGTTTGTGGGCACGGACGAAAAGCAGCACACTCGGGGCAAATCTTGCGGTGTTTTTGTCTAAACCACAACACAAGAATGTTAAGAGGGGTCCATGCATCTGCACAAAACTCCTTCTGTGAAGCTCCATTTCCCCTTTGTTCATCCAAAAACTGATCAACGAGTTGACTGAGCTCTTGTATCTCAAAACCAGCCGCACGACTTACCAAGCGAACATTCCACGTCTCGCTGTTCGTGGCACGCAGCACCTTTAGCAACCATTTTTCCCCGGCCTCAACACCTTCCAAAAAAGATTCCAATCCACCGGCCCTTCCCCACCATCCTGGAGGGAGATGCATGCCGCCAGCCCAATCAAGCGCAATCAACTCTGTACAAATCTTTTTTAAATACTTTTCAACCAACGGCAAATCATCGAAGAAAAATTTTCTGGGATATTCACCAGCAGGTTCTGTGACATAAATGCAACAAGCAAGAAGTGTTATGATTCCCTTCGTCCGCCGCTTATCGCATTCGTCCCTTAAATATTCTTCCTTCGCGATTCTACAAATTTCAGATGCTAGTTTATACACAGAAACATGAGACAATTCAGGAAGGCATATTGTGCAAATATTTCTAAAATTAAGCCATGACTTAATTTTCTCTGGGCACAACTGAAGTCCAACAACAATGTTACGAGTAATCCCCCGCATAGAATGGTTAGGCACTGAGGCAAAGACACCCCTATCTTCAAGTGGATCTAGAACTTGTTGATCTAAAAGATTTGGGCCATCTCCAGGCGCTGAGAAAGATTCCACGCCAGCACACAAAACTAAAATAATCGCAACGCATTTTTTCATAACAAATCCCTCGCGATAAAATTTGAAAAAAACCTTGTGCACGGTTGAAAGCGCGTTTGGCTCGCTCAAGGTATAATGATGCGGCGGAATCACGCCTCTGGAATATCACGACCTTCAATGGCGACAAGAAAACACTCTACAGCAAAGCCTCTCGGAAGCCCCCCCAACAAAATACACATCTCACAATGGAGAGCGCCCCAAAAAAACTCGCGCAAACATTGTAGATCTAATCCAGAAATATTTATTGAATCGGCATAATTTTTAAGAACCTCGCGATACTTTTTTCTGTGTAAACTTAAATCAACCATCTCTTGTTCGGGTTCATCTTTTGGATCGCTCCTGTCAAACAACTCACACCCACCTCCAAGGTTGGCTGGTTCTGGATTTTCTGAATCTAGGAAATCTTCCGGAGCAGGACTAAATTCCTTTAAAGCCGCAGTTAAAAAATCTCTGGCAAATTGTAAAGCGCATCCTTTTGTTATTGTTTGAGAAAAATGCTGCACTTGATTCCACATCTTCATTATAGGACTTGAAGCATCCCCTACAAAACAAACCTCATCACCGCGAATTTTTCTCACAACAATGAAAGACAAAACGAATAAGCCGACAAGAATCTTTTCGCGAGGAGCTGAGCTGCAACTATCTCTCATAAAAGCAACAAAGGTTTTTTCCCCAATTTTATCATCCGGAATCCCACTCAACTCCGGCAGACAAAGATCGGCGATTCTCCTAAAGTTGTCCTTTTCAATATCTGCTGTATCAGCCTCTTCTACCTCCAACAACTCCGATGCAAAATGATTCACTGAATACGTACAAACACTCATGCACGACAACATCAAACAAACAACAGCTTTTTTCATAACAAATCCCCAACAATAAAAAGAAAAAACCTTGTGCACGGTTAAAAACGCGCTCAGCTCGTTCAAGGTATAATGATGCGAAACAGGTTCTTTGTCAATGCGAATAGCAAACGATTTTTATAAATCTACAGAAGTTATATTCTCGGCAAAAAACCACATATTGCAGTACTGCAACAAAGCTTTCAAGCACGGGCCGCTGTCGGAACTTTTGCACGGCTCATCTAAACTTTCAAGCAATTCATTTGCATCGGCAATAGCGTCTGCCACGCTCTCGCTTCCAGCAACAAGCTTCCCTTCAAGCGCAGAACGGAGAACGGAGCTTATCCACGCGGCATGATTCGATCGTATCGCATCACGAAATTCAAAAGAGTCGTTCTCCTTTAAAAACTTCTCTGCCTCTTCTGAAAAATCCAACGCCCCAATTTTTGGGATTATCCAGTTACAGGCATTAAAAAGATAATTTTGTAAAAGTTTGTTTTCTCGCAAACCTTTAAACTTCAGGTTGCTCCAGGCACTTTCGAGCTCATCAAATTTTTCTGCGATTATAAACTCTCGCAGGATAATACAAACACAAAGAAAAACAATTGCACCGCACAAAACTCTTTCGTTGCGCTCATTATTTTCTAGCTCACGCACAACAATTTCTGAGACCCTGCGGCCCATCTCGCACATCCGCCGCCCACGCAACTCAGGAAGGCATGTGTAAAAAAACTCCTTAGCAACGTCTGCCTCTTCTGATGGAACCCAATATATTTTTCCATTATGGGTGGATCCAATCAAAGCAAATGGCTGTTTTTCACGGCTTACAACAGAGGTATCAATTATTGGACGCTCGACACCCTTCTTTAAAAACGGATTTTCTGAATCACCGGCACCGGAATCACCTGCAAATGCATTCACACAAAACATCAAAGCAATAATCAAAAAAACAAATTTCATAAATAGCCCTCCCACAGAGAAACAAAAATGCCGGGTGCTTTATTGGCGCACCCGGCCCAAACTATAAAACAAAACTACCAAAGGTAGTTAAATTTCGCGGTCTACGAAATCGTAACTTTATGTCCATCACAAACAAGCTGCTTGAATTCCATGCTAAACCACGACATACAAATATCAAGCAACTTCTCAATATTTTCTTTTTGCGTTCCGGATGTACCATAGCAACGGATTTGCACCAACTCCTTCTTCGATTTTTCTAGTTGACGCAACAAACTCTCTGCAGCATCTACCCATTCCAGCTCCGTAGGAACCATCTTTGGACTCCCGTTTAGACAACAAAGAACCCATGAAACCCAGCCTGTTTCACGAATATTCGCTGAGTAGCGCATTTGGGCACAGTAAGGACCACAACACCTAACTTCAGGATCGACAACATTCAATGTCCCCAAAATCGGAATCATCTCTTTACAAAGACATGCAAAATACTTCTTTGCGTAAACATTTTTGTTTAAACCACAAGATTCAAGCTTATTCCACGCAACATTGAAATTTGCATGATCCAAACATTTGTACGACAAAATGCATAACGACAAAATCACAATCATCCCGGTGGATATTATTGGATTTCTATCTTGCTGTAAAAATTTAAACAATGACTGCGCAATGTCATCCATGTCAGTCCCGCGCAACGGCTCAACACACGTGTAGAGGCATTCGTGAATTTCGTTGAGCTCTTTTTCTGGAATTTCACGAGAAAAATCAGACGAACTTCCGGAAAAAACATTCGCAAAAAACAAAAACGGTACAAAAATAGCCACACAAAATGTCATTTAAAAAACCTTCAAATTAAAAATATGCGGGCGACAAAACGCCGCCCAAAAAGAAATTTATAAACTCGTGTAAATTATTTTCCTAACCACATGATGAAAACACCCAACAAGCATTTCAGCGTCCCGACATCGCGCACTTCTAGCGGAACCCCAGGCTCTGGCGGAAGATGTTCGTAAGAAGCGCCAACATTTGGAAACGCTCGCCTCATCATTTCTGAACAGGCCAGGATTGTTTTACACGCACCATCATCCATTCCCGCAACGGAGAAAAATGCGGTTGTCTGATCGAACCAAGCTCGCCTCTCACTTCCGTCGCAATAAATAAATTGTCCGACCTGACCGCCGAACAAAAATTTATTTACAGGGCCTTCATTCTCACGAAACCCATTGCAAAACGCCCGCACCGCCTCGCGCACTTTTGAAAAACATTTGTTCGGGGCTGTGCCAATGCCATCAGGAACCGTCACAAATCCACTGAGATCGTGTGCACATTGCTGGAACCGAATTTCAGCATAGTAAGATGACTCAAATAATGAATAAAGCTTAATCAATCCAATCAAAACCTCTCTCGAAGGCTCCTTCGCTAGAACCTCATGCTCAGTGATGTCCGCTATTTTTTTTGCCATGTCAATCATTGGCACACTGTTTAACTCCGGCAGACACATCGTAAAGATTTTCCGGACGTATTTTTTTTCTTGTTCAACCGTCTGGACATCCGGCGACGCAAAATCTATGGCGCCACAAATCGCAGATCCAAAGGATAATTTCGTACGCGGGGTTCCAGGAGGGAAGATTTCATCTAAGTTATCTCCACCCGCAATCACATTAAACGCCGAACAAACCAATAAAGCTGAAGTCAAAATACCGATTCTCATCTAAGAATCCTCCCTTTTGGGCCAAGCCCAACAAACAACCATTCTGAACACATTCCGGTCATCTTACAGGACAAAAAATATAAAAACATCTTGAAAAATAATCTTTTTCGACTTTTCTGCGCCAGCCTTGCTGGGACGGCACTTCCGGGTTAGAATGCCTATATGTTCGTATCATTGGGGTTTTAGGGCAAAAAGATTATGAGTAATGGGGGGCTTCCACGCGTTCTTCTAGTTGGACGAACCAACGTGGGAAAATCGGCCATTTTTAACAGACTTTCAGACAACGCACGAAGCATCGTCTTCGACCGCGAGGGCGTAACGCGTGACTGCGTCAGCGACATCATTTCGTGGAGAGACTCCAAGTTCGAGCTCGTCGACACGGGTGGCTTCATGCCACTTAAACGATCCAGTGAAATAGAGCAGCGCGTCTTCGAGGGAATCTCTGAAGAAATCGACAATGCCGCAGCCCTACTGATGGTCGTCGATGTCAAAAGTGGAATCACTTCGCTCGACATGGAAATTACCAAAAATCTTAAAAAAACAAAGCGCCCTCTTATCCTTCTCGTGAATAAAGCAGACAACGAAGACCTCTCTTCAGAGGGCATCGCTGAATTTTCACGCTTTGGAATCGATGAGATGATTCCTGTGTCAGCGGTTCATGGTCGCGGCATCGCAGACCTCCTCGACGTGGTCACGGATATTCTTCCAATTGATACAAAAAAAACTGAAAAACAAGAAACCGCATATCGCGTTTCGATTATTGGAAAACCGAATGTCGGAAAATCATCCTTGCTCAATGCATTGATCAAAAAAAATAGGTCAATCGTCGCAGACGAGGCAGGAACAACTCGCGAACCAATTCACGAAAAAATGGCGCTGCACAAAACAACAATCGACATCATCGACACCGCAGGGGTTCGAAGGAAACGATCTGTCGAAGATCCGCTCGAAGAAATTATGGTGAAAAGCTCGCTTTTCACAATTCGAAACAGCGATATAGTTGTTCTTGTGATTGACGCATCAGCGCAAAACTTGTCCGACCAAGAAATAAAGTTGATGTTCTACACCAACGAACAAAGAAAAGCGCTGATCCTTGTATTCAACAAAATTGATCTCATCAAAGAAGAAGATCGTGCACAAATTGAACACAACCTTTCGAAGTACGAACATCTCACAAAACGGCTTCCAATCATTTGGACTTCGTGCCTAACGGGAAAACAAATTTCTAGGGTGCGGGAAACAATCCACAAAGTTCAGCTGAGATGCCAACAAGAACTAAATAAAGACGAACTCGAAGATCTCGTAGTGAGCGAGTGGAACAGCAAGCCAATGTTCCACAAAACAATCCGGCTCAAGATTCACGGTGTCCGGCCAGTCGAGGCAAAAGTTCCTAGTATTATTTTGTACGTCAACTACCCCGAATGGTTCGGCTCAACCCAACTAAGCTTTCTAGAAAAAGTCATTCGCAAAAGATATGATCTTCGCGGATGCCCAATCAGGTTTATTCTAAGAAAAGCAAAAATGTTTCCTACCAGCTAATAACTTTAGCCTCTTCTTCGTGCGACTGCTCGGAACCATTTATCGGAAGCAGAAACCATCGACGGTTCGCGCTATTCCAAAATAGGAATCCCAACCACCGGAACAAATTTTCCACCATCGTCATCGTGGGAAATTGGCTCCCTTGACTGAACACCGTGTAAATATTCAGAAAGATGAAAGTTATTCCCAATAACGTAAATCAGAGAAGACCAATCCGTAGATTTACAGACACAGTGGACAAACTTGATGTTGTCGTTTCGTCGCAAAATTTCACCAAATCTTTCACACTCCATACAAATTATATTTAAAGTAAGCCCACGCATTGTAGCTCCACTTGCGGCACGCTGAATACCACAAAGTTCAATCGCACGAATCATAGAAGAAGTCAAAGAAATTGCACAACCAGCACGACAATGGGCCTCTCCGCCCCCGCCTTTGAATTGATCTTTTAATTTAGAAATATCTTCAACAACTTCTTTCACCTGAAAATCAAGACGATCCAACAATCCGTATGCACCCATCATATGATTTTTTTCTCTAACTTCTTCAAGGCCCCTTTTAATCAAAACAAGATTTTTTAAGATTGCACTGTCCAAGCCGTTATTCCGTTGTTGCAATTCATCACAATCGATTTTTTCAACAAAATCACCAACATCAACATCATTAAAAGAAAACAGCAAAAATGTATCAGCAAGACCCCTAACAACTTTCAAATCATTAAAATTTAAACCACAACACTGAGTAATTCGATAATCATTCTTTAATTTATACCGATGTTTTTTTATCGGGGATAAATTCCGGAAACATCTTAATGGGCTATAAACCTTGCAAAACAATCTTGCGGAATGCCGATTCCCAACCAAAAAACGTTCGGAAAACTTTTTTAAACATCCCCAAAATACAGGCACTCTTTCGCACTTTTGCCAAAAATCCTCTTTCTCATATTCAAAAATAAAATCTGGCATAACGCGACTTTTGTTCCCGCAGCAAGGCAAAATTAAATGATCACAGATGCACCCAATCAAATGTAAAAATTTCCACAGGCGATTTAATTCTTTAGACGAATATCTAGACGGATACTCAAAAACATTTCTCACTTCTGCAAAGATATCCACTTTGAGATTTTCATAGTTTGTATTCAATAAACCAGGAACCCGTTGACTACAAAACTCAACAACGTCTTTTTTAGCTTGTTCAATTTCCAACTTCGTAACACCATGTTTCGCCGACATCGTTGCAGCAACACAGAGAGCCGCTGCAAATATTTTCACGAACTTCATTTAGCCCTCACATGTTTTGGAAAACTATCATTTCACAGTACTTTGGAAAACTAATTTTTTACTTGCCAAAGTTTTAAATTCGTACTCCGCCCAAACTTGGATAAAGCTAATTATTCATGGCTGCAGTATCTGGAGCAAGTTTCAAATTCAAGCGTTAGCCTAAATCTCTTTCAAGCGCTGGAAACTCTGAAATGATTAAAACAAGACTGTAACCGAGGATGTTCTTGTGGCTTAATGCATTGCGATGCACATCAAAAACAGAACGGTTTTTAAGTTTTTCGTATGCAGCTTTTGGAATCACCTTTCCATCACACAGATCTACAATGTTCTTTGCCTGTTCGCGACAAAATTTCTCGCGGTTTTTCACGGACTCTTCAAATTCGTCTCTCGAATCACACCAACTGTATTCTAGCTCAGCTTCGCTCGGTGTTTTAAAGCTCAAAAAACACCCTATGATCTCAACTGTGCGATCATAGCCAATCATGTCCACAATCATGCTAATGTTGCTGACGAAACCACATAGTTTTGTGAAATGATTTTTGCTTAAAAAATCAGACGAACCATTCACGCCGTGGATTGCCTGCACAAGGCACATCTGAACATCCCCAGAAAGCCCTTGGAAGAAATCCGACTGAACAAAATAATCATACTTGGCTGTGCTTACCATTGTCGAAGCAAGCCAAAAGTCATGTAGACATTTTGCGCGCTCGACTTGTTCATATGTCATTCCAAGATCACGGAAAACGTAAGAATCTTTTAGTGAATGCCTTACTGAACAACCTACAGACAGGGGAGAAACCCCATGCAACTGCGAAGCAAGTTCCACAAAACTGTTAGCAAGAGCAATGCGTAAAGACGATTCTGAAATTGTTTCATCCAGGTCTTTTTCTAAAGCATCAATCAATCCCGCAGGATCGCCATTTTCAGCCGCATTTCTGTAAAAGCCATCAAGAAGGCAAAGGAGCTTCTGCGCACCGACAATTCCATCACCATCCTCATCTTCAAATTCTTCTTCACAGCAATCTTTTTCTGGGTTCTTTAATATTGCTCCAACCTGATCCACAATTTTCGAAGAAAGGTCTCCAAATTGAACCCCTTCTGAAGAACAACCAAGATGATAACAGCAAACATCCGTAACAATCTCATTCGCCTCATCACCGCTTCCGTGACACGAACCAGCTGCCGCACACACAACACCGCACGCCAACACAGCGCGCCCAAAAAAATTCAACATGAAACTCTCCTAAAGTTAGAGTTTTTGTTTGTGGATTCACACAAAGATATATACAAAAACACAAAGTGCAACTTTCTTTTTATCGTTTTTTTAAATAGTGAAATCCGCTAAACTTGTTGCAGTGGTGCGCGCAACTTTTTTTAAAGGAGTCCAAATGTCATTGTCCATCACATTTCATCACATGGAGTCGTCTGCCCCCCTCGAAGAACACGCAAGAGACAAAATTAAAAAAATCGAAGAGTTCATAAAGAATGAAGGCACTCCGCACATCATTGAACTCAAGCTTCACGCAAATCCAAAACACCCACATCATCTCGTCGAACTTCGCGTAAAAACAAAAAGCCAAAATTTGCATGCACATCATGAAGACCCTGACATGTACATGGCGCTGGACAAAACCGTCTCAACAATGCTCGGTCTTTTGCGAAAAGAAATGGGGCGGCTGAAAGACAAACATCACAAGCACCACACAGAAAAAACGGATTTTTCTAACAATAGTTAGAACGTTCGTCTTTCGATAACTCTTCATTTTAAAAAGCAACCTGTACTAAGGTTTGTGCTGCATCGGCAACATGAACTTTAGGGGTTTATATGAACACTGCGAAAATTGTAATTCCCGCGGTAATAATCGCTGGAGCGTTGGTCTACCTTGGTCCCAGTAAA
>JABIAA010000099.1 GCA_018656485.1 bacterium
GTTGTCCATGAAGGACTTGGAAAACCACACCGTAGTCGCATCGCTTATTGCCTTCGCCATTCTCTCTGTAACTTTCGTCGCAGAAGATGGATGCCGGTCATCAAGACCAGCCAAACCGCCGCCGCCGAAAGCCGAAGTGCAAACAGAAGAAAAAACTCCGGCAAGCCAACCCGGGACAAAGGAGATCCTACATGAAGATCCGACACCTTCTTCTACTCGTAGCAGTCTGTATCGCGATAGCCCTGGTCGAAGATTGTATCAGGCAAAACGCAAGACGAAAATTCGCCGAAACGAAACCAGCTGTTAGCATAGAAATGTCAAGCAGCGAAACAACCAAATCGAATTAGACTAACGAAGATTGGCGGTCAGCCCCTCTGTAGGACGGAAGCCCCCCCGAACCCTTCCATTCACAAGAGTTGGCCGCCATCTTCTACAATTAGAAAGCAACCCATCAACGCACAATGGTCTTGGTGGATTACATAAAACAACGAACCACTAGCGATCGAGCAAGAAAGGCAGGCAAGACGATGACAAGGAAAAACAAAGAAATGTTGTGTACTATTGGGATGGTTGTAGGAATCTTTCTAACACTGGGAGGAGCTCTCTTAGCAGCTTACGGAGTAAATGCTTTTGACTCCCAAAAAGAAGTTCCTGACTATCTCTACAATAGTGCTTCGTGGGGTGAATTTACCTGCGGCGCAGTAGTGCTCCTGATCGGATTAGCAGTTATGCTTGGCGCTGCACTTGCATCTCCGCCAAAACCGAATGAAGCCGGTGACGACACGAACGAGGAGGGAAACTGGTCTTGGCAAGATGGCAACGAAAATGTCCAAATCATGGACGCTCCTTATCCACAGAAATCTGACAACTCCGCGAAGAAAGACGATAGCGGCGAAGGAAAAATTTCAATCTTCGACCAGTCCTGCGAATCTTGACAGACAAACGACCGAACAGCGGCCAGCTCACCATCGCGAAAGAATCTTTGCCCCGGGATTCCTAGCAATGAGCTGGCCGCCTAATTTTTACCAAACAAAAAAATTTCAAACAACCTATATACTACAATATACTATATTCAACCACACACTTACAAACCATCTTTTTTATTTCTCAAAACCTATATACTCCAACATATATATTACACTATATACTTCCAATGGACCAAACGGGCAGCCGCCCAACACATATACCAACTCACAACAAACTTTATATAATATCCATACCAGAAGTTAACATGGGTGATAAATATGTCGCATGGCTATCAAATCTTTCTAGAGATGACATAAAACTCGCAGGCGGCAAAGGAGCGAACCTCGGCGAAATGTTCAACGCAAAATTCCCAGTCCCCCCAGCATTCGTCGTCACAACAGACGCATTTTACCTATTTCTCAAAGAAGCCAAGCTAGAACAGCCGATTAAAGACCTCCTAAACAAAATCGACGTCAACAACACAGACGACTTGACAGAAAAAGCAAAACAAATCCGAGAACTTGTAACAAACGCCGAAATGCCACAAAAACTCGAATCCGAAATCCTAGAAGCATACGACACCTTCAATGTAGACTTAGACGGCCTCAAAAGCTCACCAGGCGCACTAGCAATCCTAAAATCCGCACGAGAACCAATCTTCGTATCAGTCCGTTCCTCGGCAACAGCAGAAGACCTCGGAGACGCATCTTTCGCAGGCCAACAATCATCTTTCATAAACGTAAAAGGAAACCCAGAGCTAATCCAAAAAGTCAAAGAATGCTTCGCCTCAATTTTCACAGCCCGATCAATCTACTACCGAAAGAAAAAAGGATTCGAAGGATTAGTCGGCATCGCAGCAATCGTCCAAAAAATGATCAACTCAGATAAATCAGGAGTAATGTTCTCCAGAAATCCTGTAAAAAACAATGAAGAAATTTTAGTCGAAGCGGTCTTCGGACAAGGCGAAGGAATTGTGTCGGGGAAAATAAAACCAGATCAGCACACACTAACAAGAGAAATGGAGCTAATCGAGGAAAAGATTGCAGACAAAAAAGTAGCAATCATAAGAACATCGGGTGGCCAAACAAAAACAATCCAACTAACCCCAGAAAAATCCACACAACGAGTTTTGAAAACTTACGAGTTAAAACAATTAGCAGATTTCGCGATCAAATTAGAAGAACACTACGAAAACCCACAAGACATCGAATTCGCAATCGAGAACGAAGATATCTATATTCTACAAACGCGACCAATAACAACACTAAAGAAAAAATCCGAATCAGATGAAAAAGAGGCTGACCTCGACGGCCAAGTATTAACAGAAGGAATGGCAGCGTCACCAGGAGTCGCGTCAGGAACAGTCAAAATAATCTACTCAATGGACGACCTTGGAAAAATAAAGCAAGGCGACATCTTAGTAACAAAAATGACAAACCCAGATATGGTCGTCACAATGCAAAAAGCCGCAGCAATCCTAACATCAGAAGGCGGAGTCACAGCACACGCAGCAATCGTCTCACGAGAAATGGGTATACCAGCAATCGTCGGAGCGCAAAACGCACTAGATGTCCTAAAAGACGGAGACGAAATCACGGTAGACGGATTCCACGGAAAAGTATTCGCAGGAAAAGCCCAAAACAAAGCAGTCGAAATCCTACCTGTAGTTGAAACAAAAACAAAAATCAAAGTAATGGTCGATCTCCCTAAGTTCGCAGAAAGGGCAGCAAAAACAAAAGCAGACGGTGTCGGATTAGTAAGACTCGAAGGATTAATCGCAACTTCAGGCAAACATCCAGTCGCATACGAAAAAGAGGGAAAGCTAGACGAATACAAAAACATGCTGAAGGAAGGATTAGAAAAAATCGCAACAACATTCCCAGGAAAACCAATCTGGATAAGAAGCTCAGATATTCGAAACGACGAATACGCGAACCTAGAAGGAGCACCAGAAGAAACAGAGAAAAATCCAATGCTCGGAGATCACGGAATCAGATACTCACTAAAACACCCAGAAATTTTCAAAGCCGAACTAATGGCATGCAAAGAACTCGCAGACAAAGGCCACAAATTCGGAGTAATGTTTCCACAAATAATCTCCATCGACGAAGTGAAAAAAGCAAGAACAATATTCAACGAGTTAAAAATAAACAACGTCCAATTCGGAGTCATGATAGAGACGCCAGCAGCATCAATTCTAATCAAAGATATCTGCGAACAAAAAATCGATTTCATATCTTTCGGAACAAACGACCTAACACAATACACACTAGCAATCGATCGAGGCAACGAAGACGTCCAAGACATCTACGACGAAATGAACTGGGCAGTCCTAAAACAAATATCAAGAGTAATCCGAGAATGTAAAAAACAAGGCGTCGAAACTTCAATCTGCGGACAAGCCGGATCAAAACCAGAGATGGTAAAATTCCTAGTAAAACAAGGCATCGACTCAATTTCAGTAAACGCAGATGTGGCAAAAGAAATTTCAGAACTAGTCCACAAACTAGAAACAGGAGCGCAGCCAAAAACACAAGAACAAAAACCAGCAACAGAACAACCAAAACCAGAAAGCAAAATTGAGCCAATCAACAACAAAGAAGAAATAAAAGAAGAGATTCAAGAACGAAAAATCGACGACGACAAAGCAAAAAAAGCCCTCCAAAATCCAGAACCAATTAGTGATATAGAAGTTGTCGAAGAGCCAAAAGAAGACAAGCCAAGAAAAGAAGACATTTTTAACTAGAATTTCCACTTTTTGTAACTACCACACAGACACGACAAAACCGAAAGGTTTATAAACCATAATTATCTAGATATATCATAGCAAAAGGTTATCATTATAAAATGACACTACATGCTAAAACAAATAATAAAATGATAAACACACAAAGACAAAAGAAAAGAAGGCCAGCGGTACTCCAAGATAATGGAGATTCCCATGAAGTAATTTTCGGGGGAATAAGCACTGAAGGAGATTTTAATTCTGGAGATTTTATGAGCCATAACGAATTAGCTCAAAATTTTAGAGATCTTAACAGGCAAGAACTTAACAGCGTATTATATGGAGCAGATAATAATGTACTGGGTAGCGCAAGCGACCAAGAATTTAATTCTTTAAGAAAAAATCTTGAAAGAGATGTTATTCGACCTCAATTTATGGATTATGTAGTCAAATTCGCAACACAACTAACAGCAATCGTTAATGGTGTTGATACAGAACAAGCAGAAAGAATAGTTCTAAACAAACCAAAAGATCTTGAAACAACTGCCTTTGAGGTAGAGGTCCCAGCAGAGGGCGACCCAGAAAGAGATTCTGCACTAAAACACAACACAGCAGTTGAACACATAAGAGCATACCATGAAGAAGTTACACAGATTGAAACAGACGAACAAGCATATGTAGATGGAAAATTAGATCATTTAACAGATATGCAACGTGCAGTAATTAGAGCCGCTACAGGAAGCAGACCTGGAGACGATAGTAAAGTCGTAAGAGCATATAAAACACTTTTCTCAGAGAATGCAATGGATGCAACAAAAGACGCTGGAGGAA
>JABIAA010000100.1 GCA_018656485.1 bacterium
GCGCTTTCCGCGTCAGCACTGCAATGTGTTTTTGTCATCTACGGGGAAGGTAGAATGCATTCAAAAAAAGTGGTTGCTATAATTTTGGCTGCAGCAACATTTCAAAGTGCAGCTCCACACTTCACAGGAGATTTTTTTCGTGGGAATTCAACCTTCCAATTCGGAAGCGTAAACCGAAGCTTTAAAGACATCGTACCGATCCTTTGGGAAACAATTGGAGCGAAAGCGATGGATCATGATAAAAGCTTTGAAGACTTCGCCCTGAAGTTGATTGAACTCGTTCTGGTCGACGCAGGACCTCGTGAATACACAAAATTCTCCACACAAATAAAACTCGATATTGTTTATTCCCTGGATAAAATTGAAAAAAAAGAGATTATGAAAATCTGCAAATGCGATTGTCCTCCCAGCACAATCACAAATCACATTCAAGCAGTAAGGGCATGCGTATTACTTGGACTATTTTTCAAACATTTCGGGCTTACGACTAAAATCGATTTTTCAAGAAATCCATCCGAAACAACTTGGAGAAACACATCTATAAAATTTAAACTTATTGAAGAGGGACATGACCGCGGAATGTCAACCGACGATCTTCAGGAAATCTGGGCCAAAGCGGTTGAAAAATTAATAGACCCAAGGTGGTCAATTTTAGCAGTAAAAATCATTCGACGCCTTCACAATCACATCGATGTGATAACTAACTTTTCAAAACAGATTTCCAGGCTTGGAAACACAACGGGAAGACACCGAGAGTGCAAACAAATTTGTGACATCATTGATGACAACATGTACACCCCGGAGGATATAATAAGGGCCCTTGAATCACTCCCAAGTGCACCTCCCGCACCACGGCAACGCCGCTAAAATTATACTTTGTGGGAGTGTCACACGATGAAAGCCAAATGCCGCTCGTTTTTTTTGTTGGTCGCACTAACACAAATTCAGCCTCTATTTGCACCCCCGCAGCCAACTCCGATTTTTTTTAGCGATCCAACTGGATTCACATGCTCATTTTTGACTGAGGGCGGAATAATACAATTTCACCACCGTGAAATTGGTTTATTCGACATTATGGAAAACACATGGGACCCCCAAAGGAGTAAGGAATGTTACGAAAACCTGATGATTGATATCCTGGAAGCGGTTTTTGTTCGCTCGGATGAATTGCCACCGTGGACCAAAGTTAAACTCGGTCGAACCAGAAACATAACTTTTCCATATTTTACAGATGTCGCCGATCGAAAAACCCTTTTCAAAAAAATCCTTTCTGACGGCGAAATAACCGAATGTGATCCAATCTGCTTTCGAATGTTTGCTCTCCTTGGAGTCTTCTTCAAACATCTTGGACTTGGCATGTGTGTAGAAAGTGTCGACACACTTAGGGTTCTTGAAAAAGCAGAATTCATGTTCGAGCCAGCACCGAATATGGACTCAACAGAACTTGAGCTCGCCATCGAAAAACTTTTGGATAAACGGTGGATCGGCCTCGCAGTAAGAATCCTTTCTAAATTTGGATCAACGGGAATTTTGTCTATGTTCGACGCAAAACCAAAAGCGCTCCTCGTTTTCGGAGAGGCAATCCGATGTCTCGCAAACAACACTGGAAGGCAAGATTTGCTGCTGTCCGTTCCTAAAATGATCTGTAGCAAAAGTGCATTAAAACTCGTAAAGGATCTTCCATGGCAGCCAGCAAAAAAAACAGATTCTTCGAATCCACTTGAATGGTGGCAACGGTTCTCCAACGTCAGTTTACCGTCACACCACATTTATCAATCCAGTTCAGGGAAAAGAGACACGAGATATATTCTGCGATCAAGAACGCATATTCCAAAAGTCGAACCTCCACACGACATTAGACCATCAACCTCGTATCAAGAAATTTCGACCAGCGTCAGCACATCAAAAAAATCTACACCCAGACCATCAACTTCATACCGTGAAACCAAACCAGAAACCAAAAATGATGATGATAATGATGATCAGGCACATGTAAAAAGAATCCTCGAATTTTATTCAGAACAGTCTCAGGATAAAATTGCAGGCCATGGTCAACTTTATAAACGTTCTCTCGCATTGATGGATGCAAAAAATCTTTATAAAAAAATCTTTGCAACGCACAGCCCAGTTGCTTCATGCTCCTCATCTTCTTCTCGCGGGACAGAAATACAATCCGGAAATGAGCCGTGCTCTAGCACGACACACAGAAAAAAACACTCTCACTCAACAAGTTCTGTAAAAAGCTCTCACAAATCAAGCTCAGGAAAAAAGTCAAAAGGATCTTCTACAACAACGGATGATCAAAATTGGAACAGAAGAAATCTGTGCTCATACCTCTGCGGATCATCCCCGCCCTTTGGAACCCTTGAATACCATTTACGGGGATGGCTTATGAACCAAAAATGGCCAATCGTAAGAGAATTTTTAAACCACAGCCACTACAGCCACTCTCTAATAAACATTATCCCGACTTCTTTTTTTCTAGAACGCCCACCCGAAAAAATGGATCCTTTAGAACCTGAAGAAACTATTGATCTAAAAATGTTCCGCAAGCCGCCAAAAATAACCCCCCTAACTTCGAAACTTGAAATCTTAGGAAATAAACTTTCCGAGGAGGATCTGGACCAATGCGAGGATCCAGATTCCATATGTTTCAGTGGCAGAGAAGTAGTTCGAGATGGCCGGATATCTGGAATCAAATGTACAAACAAAACCTGCGTTAAATATCGAGATGAGATAGAAAACCTTAGATCTCTTGTTAAAAACGATGAGCACTTTTTTTCTACGGTAAATATTTTCCTAGCTATAGACAAAGGGCCCCTCGACAGTCGGCTGGGATTTGTAGATATGCAAGACAAACCAGAAGACATTATTTCAGAAGTTAAGAAAAAATTAAAAAAACTTATATCAAAAAAAAAATGTGCTTTTATTGTCGACAAAACGAAATCTCATCCGTACCGGATAGCCGCTTTTATCATTGGAGAAAATGATCCAGACGATGCTTTTGATCTGTTGGAAGAATTTTACGAACAAACAAATTTGTTAAAGTAAAAATCAAAAGTACAAACACATCAAGCTTCAATAGACGGCATAAGACCTAAAAAAAATTATTTTAAATTTCGCTTGCCCACTTTTTAACAACCTGATATTGTTCGACACAATAGCGGCAACGAAGGCGTTGCAACACGGTCGCTCATCACCCAACGGGAAGGTTAAATAATGCTACGAAAAATTTTAGTGATTGGCATGTCCTGCGCCTTAAACTTTTGGAATATTCAATCTGCTCCAGGCGCGAAAAAAATTGGCCTGGAAGAGTACAACCGGACAGTCAAAATAGACGACGGAATGTCGTGGGGTGACGCACAAAAATTTGGTCGTTTGGCTGCCAACACCAAAGGCACAAAAAATGATCCGCAAGTTAAGGGCATGTTTGACCTTGCAAACACAATTGCAAATTCTATTGGGTTTTCGGTCAAGCCTTCGAAAGAGAAAATTTTCCCTGCTGAAAAACTTGCCGCCAAAGGAAATACAATTTGGAAGCATATAGCTTTCGATGTTGTCTTAGAACATGAACCTAGAATTTCCAAAGAGGCGCTATCTGCTGCGGTCAGCTGTATTGCAAGAATGTTTGCAAGGTGTGAAGTAAACCAATTTTTGCGTAGTTTTTTTTCTTTCATAAGAACCGTAATTCATGCATACACAAACAAATTGTACAATGGGAAACAGGCTCTAAATGCATTTAACGCACTGTACCTCACATGGATGGCTATGGCCAAAAAATATCCCGAAGAAATAAACGTACATCAAAAAGACTGGAAAGCGTCAATCGATGAAATCCAAGAGATTATTCGTTCGCGCAAACCGCCACCCGCAGAACCGATGGCACAGGAAGATTGCTTGGAGGAGGATTGGGGTCGAATCGCAGCACCTCCGCCATACAACCCTGAGTTCATTTTGGAACGAGAAGAAGAAGAAGAAGAAGAAGAAGAAGACTACGAGCCAAGTGCTCCCCCACTCCCGGCCCAATTGACCGCCTAAAGTTTCGTACCACAAAAGAGTTTCTCGAGTTGGGTTGTAGAAATTAGTAAAATTTATTCCGCATTAAAAAATCTTGCTAATATTAAAAATCGAAATCGAGCAAACAACCTGTTGAGTTCGGGAAAGAATCAAAAATAATACTTCAACTTGCTGAAAAACTTTTATGCGAAGCAACGATTAAGTTTTTGCAAAAAACACTGGAACCTAGGGCGCATTCTCACCAGAACAAAAGCAACGGGCTGTGGCCACATTCCAAATTGAAAAAAAACAAATGGAAAATGCCTTGCGGGGAAGCACATTCCCTGATATCGTTCGACACAATAGCAGCAACGAAAGCGCTGCAACACGGTAGTTCACTCTCAACAGGGAAGGTCGAAGAGTGTCACAAAAAATATTAGCAGGATTCTTTTTACTTTTTGGAGCAACACAGTTAAGTAGTGCTCCAGGTGTTGATCCAGATCGCTTTGCAGAATCATTTTTCCGCGGAAGCGGCTGTCGACAATTTTGCGGGAAACCAAAACGACTTCCAGACATCATTGCCAGTCTTTGGCAAATAAATGGAAGATACGGTTTTGGAACACAAGATACCGAATATGAAGCATTCCTACTGGACCTCATCAAAATCCTTCTCGTAGATGCATTCAACAACTCGGCGAAAAGTTATCCATCCTGGACAGAAGAAAATGAGTACAATGGAGAATTCGTCGTATGCTATTCTACCGACGCACAAAACCTAAACAAGTTGTTGGAAGAAATCGGAACTGACGGAAATCCACGGGATGTATCTCCCGATACTCAATGCGCCAGAATTTTCACACTGCTGGGTGTCTTCTTCAAACACTTTGGGATGGAATTGTATGTGGATATAAAATGCGAAAACGCTGGAAAAACGTGGATGGGAACACCTATAGAATTCTGTGCAATCACAGGAACAGATCTGCAGAAAAACAGATGCCTGTATAACTTTGCATGCACAAGAGCAACCGCCATAGTACAGAACCCCAAATGGCTTTCGTTGGCAATTCGAATACTAGCACGCTTCGAGAATTCGTCCGAAGTTCTTGAAAAATTTGGCGTGGCAATAGACGATCTCGCAAACGCAAGCGGCCAACAAGAATCACTCTTCGATATATCACAGAAAATTATTAATAACAGAGAAAATCCGGACGAAACAATTAACCAAATTTTTCCACCAACACCCAATGCCCAACCAGAAGCCTCGGCGCCACCAATGAAAGCACCTGAACAGCAAAATTGGCAAAGATATCCATCGCTCTAAGTTTTTATAATTTCTCGACACAATGCAAAGAGAGCCCATGATGAAGTATGCAAAAATCATTGTTATGTTCGCAGGTTTGATGGCGAATGCGCCTTCTTCTTTTGCTACAGCAGAAAAAAAATCGTCAACCATGTTTTCAGACCCAAGTTGCTTTGCCACACAATTTCTTGCAAACAAGGGAACAATCAATTGCAATGGGGACCGACAAAATTTTTGGAGCATTATTCAAAATGTTTGGATTCCAGAAATCACAACCCGGGAGGCAGAAAATGTCCTACTCGAACTCGTTGAGGGACTTTGCATACAAGCAAAAAAATTGCCTTCGTGGACATTTGGTGTGGATGTTGAGTTGAACGAAACCTCCGATAAACTTTTAAAGTTCCAAGCCACAACCGACGATGCCGATTTAAGACAGCTAGAAACCTGCGTTAACGGTGATTATGAAGACGTCTCTTTTTTCGATCCAACGCCATTTTTATCTTTAGACAACACGAACCAGCTATTCCAAACTGACACCGCATGCACAAGACTATGTATAATTTTAGCTGTCTTTTTCAAACACCTTGGCTTTAGTTTGACCATCATCCAGCCGAAAGTCGGAGATTTTCAAAATACAACATTCCATTTTGAAGAAATCACTTCTTCACACCGGCACAAAAGCCGGGAACAAGTCTTGAGCAGCGATGTTCCGGCAGTCCTCGGAAAACTGATGAATCCAAATTGGGCAAATTTGGCGATTCGTGTCCTAACCAGGTTGTCGGGAAAATTCAAAAATGAAAACTTGGCAAATTTTGGAGATGAAATTAGGAATCTCGCGGTTGCAACCGATTGCAATAATCTACTTTACATCACAAAGAAAATCGGAGATATGGTCAATCCAGGATGCTGTGGATGGCGCAAGGCAAAACCACCCAAAGCTTCTGGTCAGTGGGCACAAGCAAGAAATTCACTCTCAACCCAATCTCTTCGTGAAATGGCAGCAATCAAAAGCGAAAGAAAAAGCGGGTGCCTTTGTTTCCGTAAAAAAAAAAATACATCCACGTAGAAAAAATCTGTAAGCCGAAGCCGCCTAGCAAAACCGCCACAATAACACCTGAACCCCCTCAAAGCATCGCTTCGCCACCGATAACAACACCCCCGCCGCCGTACAGAACCGCAACAACAACTCCAACTCAAGCCCCGTCCCCAGTACCAACTGATAGCAGCGTGGAAGTTGTCTCCTGTGAGGATCTTTCAGGCTTTAGCACAGATGAGGAAGAGCAAGAACATTTTTCACTACAAGCACCGTTAAAGTGCGAAGATGATGGAGTTGAAAACCTTTCAATGACTTCTTCGGAATCAGACAATGAAGAACAAGAGAATTTTTCACTACAAGATGCACGCGACCTTTTTGACTCAACCCTTGGGCATGACGAATCGGAAGAAGATTTCGGTTCATCATGTGACACACTTCTAATGCCCTCTGAAGACGAATCCGACGAATACTCTACACCCCCTTCGCTACAAGAAACATGCGACCTTGCCGCCCCCGTTATCGGCAAAGAACGATGCAATTCAATTCTGCGACAAAGTGGAATTCCAACAACATCGGAAAGCTCGACATCCAACACTCAGCAAGGGAAGGCAAAATCAAGCTTTAGAAAGGTATTTTCAATTTTCGGCAAAAAGAAAAGGGCAGCACAAAATCAGACATTGCAACAAAGCGGAATTACAGAGCCCCCAGGCACAACAAGCCCCGGAACATCTCCACCAAACACAACCAAAACAACAACTCCGCCCAGAAGAACATCGTTGGTCCCAACTCCACCGAACAATCCACACTCAAACACATTCTATTCAGACATGCTAAAAAAGCCTTTTTCTGACGATGATGAATCTGACACTTCTTCTTTCTGTGAAAGCGACGATTTCGATTCCAACCTTCCAAGAAGACCCCCAGAAGAAACTCAAACGAATGGGGCGGTTAAATTTTTTCAGCTTCGCAAACATCCGCAAATTCGAGCGTCCCAAATGGTTTTGTATAAACCCGGATTCTGGTGGGAACATCCCAGCGGAGACGTCCTTGTTGTTCGCGCAGATGGAGTCGAATATTCAAAAGAAGCTACCGAAGAAGAAACCCGAGGGAAAATAGATTCTCTTATGCCTGCAATCTTGGGAGACACCTTCGCGGCAAAAATGATCCAGGGAATCTCATGTTGTAACACCACGCCTATAAGACATAACGAGCACCTACATTATCCAATTAATCTCATAAAAAACCACAGGGATTTTTGCAGTGAAACGAACGTCTTCATGTCTGGTCTCGCAAGGCCCCCGCACAATGCTATTAACTACCTTGGAAATGTAAACCAAAACAAATCAAAAGTCCTTGGTCACATCAACAGCGGAAATTGTGTTTATTTCATATATGACCTTGCACCTGGAGTCAGCTTCAGCGGGTTTATTTTAAATTTTCGCGAACCAGGTCCATGTTTCGAATCACTCGAAAGATTTATCGAGAAAAACTGCAATCCATCTGATCTGGTACACCCGGCACCTCCTCCCTCTCCTATGCCGCAACCTTCAAACGATGGCTTAAAAATCGAAACCGTTCATTCATTTGACTCTGCCACGCTATCACCTCAAGGAAGCTGGGAAAGCGACTATTCCGATCCTGACGATGACTCCAGTTCCAACACCCCAGAACTCACAGAGGAACCACCACAAAAAGCCCCAGTAACAATCTCACGGATGCAAGCACGACCAACAATTCCAAGTACTCAAATTATCCCGGACGAAAATGGAGAGTTTATACAAAAAAAAATAAACCCCTCAGTAAGCGCTTCAGCAACACAAGGTGATGGCGAAACGATGCAACAAATTTTTAAAAAAATGGGAGACGCCATCAGTGGAAAAATATTCGTTAAGGGTACAGCTTTCGGCATAAGATGCTACAGCTCAACTACAATCGCATTTGGGGAGCACACAGTAAAAGTAATCGACTTTATAAACGACAATGATGGGTTCCGAGATTTCACAAATGTATTCACATCGCCAAACGATGGCTTCGAGCCAATTGGAAGTGTTCGCCAAAATATGTCCACGGTACTTAGGCACATCAACACCGGAAAATGTGTTTACTTCGTAATGGATGTTGCCCCAGGAGCGTGTTTAAGCGGAATTTGCTTGGGTGTCACAGATCCAAATCTTTGCCTTGAAAAACTGGATCTCATGAATGTCGAGGTAAGTCAGTAGCAGCGAACACCTAAAATATTTTTGTCTGGCGGCATAATCCAAGAAGCTGCAGAATTTCATCATGAGAAAAATCAACATCGATGGAAATTCTCTTTCTTCGTGACAACCCGCCCGAGACAATTTTGACCGACGACTTTGGCAGCTTCAACGCCTTTGCAAGCGCATCGATCACAGCCTTGTTCGCCTTTCCATCCACCGGAGGCGCAGTGACGTAGCACCGAAGAACGCCGTTGTCATCCAGCTTCCAGCGATTTTTCGCTGCACGCGGAGTCACCGTAATTTCAAATGTAAGTGCCATTTCTCACCCCAATAAACCAGAATATCATCACTTTTGGAATCCTCTTTGATATGAAAAAACCCGATCGCTAGTTTCGTCAGTCCAGACAGTATGAATTTTTATCTTAACCAAGTGGAGCCAAAATGCTAAAGATCATCATGGCCGCAGTCCTCTTCTCAGTAACATCCATAGCATCGCCATATGACAAAGCATGCACTATTTGCAGCCCAGGCACAGTGATTGTCTTCAATGACAACACAATCCAAATCGAATGGGTAATCAAAGAGCTCGCAGAAGATTGTCCAGAATTCCAAAATCATACTGACGTCTTCATGAAAACCGAAGATGAAATCGTCGCACTCGGAAGTGTCCGAGAAAACAAGACGGACGTCCTGCAACGCATTAACTTAGGAACCTGCAGCTACATTACCATGTACATGCGAAGAAATAATTGTGAATATCGCGGAGCAATCCTACTGTGGAAAACACAAAAAATTAACCCAAACGAACTAATGGACGCAAGCACACAATGGCTCAAGACTCAGGCACAACTTGCTGACCTTCGTATGCCAAAAACCCAAAAACGAAAATAATCTCCAAAACACCCTAACTTTGGGCATCTTCGATTGACAGGAAAAAGTGTGGCCGGTAAGCTTTAAATCGTTGCGCCCATAGCTCAACTGGATAGAGTACCAGACTACGAATCTGGCGGTTAGAGGTTCGAGTCCTCTTGGGCGCACCAACCTTCGCGTAAAGCTTCGGTTGGCACAGCCAGTAGCGGTGGTTTCTAAAAATACTTTTGAAAGAAACATAAAAGAAGGTTGTCCGTCGAAGTCTTGGCGAAGACTGGACTGGCACGGCAATTCGCAAAACCAATTTTCTACTTACACAATAAATTTACAAAGAACGTTTTTCTCGCGGTTTCAACAAGCTCCTCGCTTGATTTGAACAATGACACCTGTTGGGCTTATTCCACGTTCAAACTGAACGTATTTGACAAAACGGTTGGAGAGGTGGCTGAGTGGTCGAAAGGCAGGCAAGGGCCTGCACCCCACGGCCAGGCGAATGCCTGGCTACAGCAAGCTACCGCTTGACCCGGACAACTTACATTCGCAAAACCAACTTTCTACTCACACAATAAATTTACGAAGAACGTCTTTCTCGCGGTTTCAACAACCTCCTCGCTTGATTTGAACAATGACACCTGTTAGGCTTATTCCACGTTCAAACTGAACGTATTTGACAAAACGGTTGGAGAGGTGGCTGAGTGGTCGAAAGCGCTTGCCTGCTAAGTAAGTATCTGGTTAAACCCGGATCGCGGGTTCGAATCCCGCCCTCTCCGCCACAAGCTTTCAGCTTGACCGTACGGCCGGAGAATCTGGCGTTCGCGGAATCAAGCTGTAGTTTATAAAGTCATGAAGGCTACCATGGAGAGGTGGCTGAGCGGTTGAAAGCAGCGGTCTTGAAAACCGCCATACCCTTAGCGGGGTATCGTGGGTTCGAATCCCACCCTCTCCGCCATTTTCAAAAAAAGTCTCTGTTCCTTTTTGGAGATAAAAATTTGTCGCGGAAAAATCATGCTGTTTTAACAGTCTCCACAAAGAAACTTGGGGGACAAAAAACTCGTTTTTATCTAAACTACATCACAAGTTAACTCGCCACGAATACAGCCCTCCAATAACAAGACCCAAGAGTAAAGTCGATTTTTAAAGATATGAAAAATTTACGCAGCATCATTGTACTAATTTTTGCGTTGGGTTCTTTCACAGCAGCACAGGCAATTTTGGAAGAAAAACCATTCAAAAAAGATTTTTCTATTTATGATGACATCCCGGACACATTAGACGATTGGCGATTCGGTTGTTTTACTTTTTTTCGCGACGAGATAAGACATTGTTGCTGTTGTCGATGCGAAGAGATGGATCCAGGATTCACCCAAATGAAACTTCTGGATTTTTTCGAAAAAGTAAAACGAGGATCAATGCCAGAGGCAAACAAACAAGAGAAGGCATTTTTCAAAAAAGCTAAAACGAGAAAGTTTCTGACGTGCGATCTGACATGCGAATGGAAAAATCACATCCACAACACTGGAGCCCTTCCGCCAGAAATCGGACTACTGAAAAATCTAGAGTCCATCAAACTTATCCATTGCAAAATCACTTCAATCCCAGACGAAATTGGAAATCTTTCAAAATTGAAAACCCTGGAACTTAAGGATAATTGTATAAAAGTCCTTCCAAGAACAATCGGCAACCTTTCAGAATTGGAAACACTTACTGTAGACAAAAATCATCTAACACAACTCCCGCGTGAAATAGCAAAGCTGAAAAAATTGCGCGAGTTGGGACTTTCATGTAACAAGTTAACAGCGCTCCCCCCAGAATTTATTCAACTCCAGAACCTTAGAGGATTAACTATTAACGGCATGTTCCAATTCCCGGCTATTCCAGATCAAATTGGACACTTAAAAAAACTAGAACGACTCTTCTTTACAATGGGTTCAATCCCAACAAACGTCCAAAAATGGTGTTTAGGTCCGAAATCAAAAAAGCGCTTCTTGCTTGAATGTAAAAACAACGGTGGGATAAGACACTTCACACCACCCGTCCCACTCCCAGATGAAAGTGGAACACTGCGACTTAAAAACACACATGATGTTGAGTGGCTTTCAGAAGCGCTGGCAATGAATCAAAAAATAGCAAAACACATTTTTTCCAAAACAAAATCAATAAAATTAGAGGAAAATCTCTCGGACATCCCTCTCCCCATCCCAGAATACAGAACATGCCCCTCGGACACATGCGATCAAACAAAGATGTACCACCTGGAGTGTACATCGGCAGAACAGGTTGCAGCGCTCCAAGCTTCACTGGACTTTGATCCAGCACTACGCGAAGCAATTAAAAAGACACAAGTTCTCACACTTCACAATCTTGGATTAACGTCAGTTCCACAGTTCATTTTTTCACTAGAAAACCTAGAGCGTCTTTTTCTTGAAAACAACCAAATCTCTTATCTCCATGAAGAAATTGGACAACTCAAAAAACTGACATTCATGGGACTTGGGAACAATCGTCTTCACAGCCTTCCATTATCGCTGCAAAAGTTAAAAAGTCTTAAGGCTCTTTTGCTGGACAGAAATCCATTAGATGACTATTCCGCGCCGGCTCCACATCTGGCAAGACTTCCAAACCTACAAGCACTCGGAATCGACCAAGAACCTGCGGACCACTTTTATACATGTTGTTCTAATAAACAAGAGAAAAAACGCTTCATTGATCTTTTTATGCAAAATAAAGTCGAGCCAATTCTCACTAAATCTCGATGTTTTCCATGGCCCCGCCGCAACAGAGTCTGTCCAGAATGATCTTTAGCTAATTCGTCACCCTACCGGACTCACAAAAAGCATGCTCCCATCAGAGGGTTTCAATTGTTTGGACAGTCCTACCGAGAAGCTTGAAAAGAAAAAATCCAACGAACGAAATAACAAGCGTCAGGATTTCTTTTGGCATTGGTGGAATCCAAAGCTTGAAGCAAGCGAATGCCAGCACTCCAAAAATTATTGAGCCAAACGCGGCAGCCTTTGTGCATTTTTGCGGAGCTAGTACGCCCATGAAGATTGGAACAAAAAGCGCACTTATCGACAATTCGTAGGACAACATCAAGACGTCCACCACATTGTCAAAACAATACGATGCTCCCATCGCCGCCATGCCAACTGCAAGCGTTATGAGTTGTGAAGCTCGAACATTAAATCGGCTTTTTCCCCGCTGCAAAATTGGAAAGTCGAATGCCAGGTTAGAACTGATCGAACAAAGAAGTGAGTCAGCAGTTGAAACGATCATCATCAGCAATGCGCTTGCAAAAAGTGTTCCAACTACGGTTGGAGTTGTTGCTGAAACAATTCCGAGAAGGACACTGCTACCTTCGCGAGGAACAAATCCAACAGAGCGCGCAAGAACTCCGAAGTAAATCGGAATCGTCGTAAACGCGAGCAAAACAAAACCAGACGCAGCCGCCGACCATGAAACAGTTCTGGCAGATTTCGCAGCAAAACAGCGTTGCCCCATGTCCTGTTCAATGAACGCGAAAAGCAACGGCCCAGAAAGCCACATCATCCACGGAACATTCGAAGCTGAAGCAACAACCGGGGCAACACTAGATGTCATCCCAGAAGTTGAACTGAACG
This sequence comes from bacterium, assembly GCA_018656485.1. Lineage (GTDB taxonomy): Bacteria > Babelota > Babeliae > Babelales > JABIAA01. The sequence goes on from JABIAA010000100.1 coordinate 13,018, forward strand.
CAAAGGTAACCAGCGTGACGATAATGAAAAACAAAGTCTGAAGCACATCTGTTCCAACAACCGCACTCAAACCACCAAGAACGGTGTAAATCGTCATCACAAGCCAGAAGCCAGTAAAGAGATATCCACGCGTAAATCCGAGAGCACCCAAAAACTTTTGTGCAGCAATTCCCATCCCAACCAAAATTAGGAAGAGCGAAACAATGGAAAGAATCGATGCAATCTGCCGCAAAAGTTTTGACGAATAAATTTTCTCAAAAATCTCTGCAATCGTGGTCAGCCCAAGTTTGTTTAACCGGCTACCAAACCCTGTTGCCAGCGCAAAAAGTCCAAGTGCATGCCCCAATGGATAAAGCATCACAATCCAGCCACGACGGAACGCTTCCTCCGCCGCACCAAGAACAGTCCCACCACCAATCTGGGTTGCAAGCAATGTAAACGTAAGAGCAGTAAACCCAATCCCACGCCCGCTCAGAAAGTAGTCTTCGCGGTTCTCGACCTTCTTTGATGCCTGACGAGCAACAATCAAATACGCAACACCGAGGATTCCAAGCGTTACAAGAAAAAGAATCATGTTCATTTTAACAATCCCAATTAAATGTTTTGTTTAACTTCTCTTAGTTCAGTTTTATTTCAACTTTACCCGATCACAAGTTTCAGGATCGAGTGTTTTTTGGGGAAATAGGTAAAAAGGACCGCGTGAAAAGTTATTCAGACGCGGTCGTCAGATGGCAGGGACAATGGATCATGAATGAATTTTGTCCACATTCGGAAATGTAAGCAGCAACAAATTGCATGGCACCTCCTTGTTTTTAAGCCCTTTTATTGTACCATTCAACGCCATATTCTTCAACCGACACAACCTGCCTCACCAATAAAAGACAATAACCCAAAATTTTCCCTCGACACATCCAAAGCAAAATTGTAAAGTTTTGCGAACATGGCCTGGGAACGTTTCGTAGTATTTTCAAGATTTTTTGGGAAGGAAATCAAAATAAAAACAAAGAACAAATTTTCACGCTATTTTTTTGTCCTTTGTTTGATACAAACAACGAGCACGCCACTTTTTTGCGAAACAAAAAAAATAGAATTCGGAGGTCAAAGCAGAACTTTGCGCGAATGGATCACAGATACAAACGACACCCCAGATCAAATTATGACACACACCAAAGTCATCCTCTACGCCAACGGAACATATAAGAAACTTGTCGAAAAACTTCCTGAACTGGATCCGGATTATCCTGACATCTATGACCTCGTTATGTCTGACAAATTCGTGGACGTAAAATGTAACTATATAGATGAAACGGAAAGAGGAATAAATGGAATTATCATTGTACTAGGAACCACAGATCTGAATGTTGCAGAAGTACTTGTAGCCCGCTTTGCAGATGATGAACAACGAAAAAAGGGAGCTGTACATCGAGTGCAAAACAGACGATTTAATAATGAACGGTTTGGACATAACAGGCCATGGAAAGCTAAAACTTAGGAAATCTAAATGAAACTCGGCACTCTATTTTTAATCACATGTTTAACTGCAACATCAAGTCACACCAACAGCGGAATCGACGCACAAAAAAAACAAATCGAATTCAACGAAGAAAGCAAAACGCTCCTGGATTGGATCAATGTTGTAAAAAAAAACCCAGAGCATCCATTTTGTACAACAAAAGTTTTTTTATGGAATGGCTGTGAATTTGTACAAATTGGAGCCAAGGGTTTTCGGTGGATGTGCTTCACATACGAAAATGAAAATATTTTTGATCATATTAAATTCGGAAACTTTGTTTATCGAAATGCCTTTGCACGAGAGAAAAACAAATGGAGCCAAGGAGAATATCAAGACGTCGGTGCAATTTTTCTCGGAACAACAAACGAAGATCTAGCCAATCAACACTTTTTAAAAACTTTTAAACTCACTGGAAATAAAGAATGTTAAATAAAATATTTTTTGCCATTTTAATCTCAATTTCACTAATAACTCCACAAGCAATTTTCTCTGGTGTGGAGGAAACAGATTCCTCAGAAACATTCTACACAGAAAAAAGGCCTCAAAAAGAAGAAGCCCTCCCCAATGCGCCATCTTGCGAAGCATTATCTCCGGAAGAAACCCCTAGAAAAAATTTCATTACATATGAAGAAGAAAGCAAAACACTTCTTGGATGGATGACCATCGCGGCGTTAGATCAAAGACTTTCGTGTGAAAAGTGGCACCCAATGTCTCATGCTCAAGTATTTTTGTTTGAAGACAATCAGTGCCACCTTGTCGCTGAGAAACTAAATAAACTCGACACCAACAACGAAAAACTTATGGACATGGTAAAATCTGAGAACTATGTTTATTCACAAGAGCTCGATGATAAAAAAATCAGAGCAATCATTCTTGGAACAACAGAACAAGATCTCGTAGAAATACTACCTTTTCAAACCATCCACGGTTCGGATGAAACAGAAGAAGGCTAAGCCTTCGCCCAGAACGACGAAGTCACGAAGGAACATTTGAATATGAAGTCTATCACGACAAAAATTGCAGCAATCTTTTTTACTTTGTTCAGCTGCTACCATCCCTCAAATGCAACCGAAAGCTCTAACCTTGAAAAGTTTATTCGTGAAGAAAGCCAGGTTGTAACAGTTCATCCACAAGGAAACATTAATATCGCTTTACCAGACTTTAATGATCCTGATTTTTCACTAAGTCCAATCACAGTTTGTTCACTTATCAATGCATTGTTCCCACACAAATACGACACATCAATCGCAAAGTTTCTTTGCAGCGCATGGGCCCGGACTCTGACTCGCGGACTCATTGCAAAAATTTTCCAGCAGTTCGGAGTGGAAATTTCACTTCACGGCATGGACATTGAAAATGTAAGACCAACGGCAAAATTTGAAAGTCGACTCATCGATATTTCTACAGTTCCAGCAATCGAAAGACTCGTACGGTTCTTCATTCTTTACGAACTCAAAAAAGCATATAACGACTTTATATTGCCGCTTGGCATTGGAGACATCCACAAGTCTGAATTGGAAAAAATCACTAGGGAATATACCTCAACACATCGAATATCATCTTTCAAAGACGAACGCGTCGAAAAAGAATTATCCAAAGCTACTGAAAAAACACTCGTTATTTTTGACGCCGACAAAGTTCTTCTACGCGACGACGAAGATTTATGGTTTCAAGAAACAACAGAAGATTGCGTTCTACAAATCATCCAATTACTCAATGATCGCGGAGTAAAAACAATCTGTTGCACAAACATCATAACAGGGGCAGTCCAAGACAATGGATGTCTCCCAGGAATAACCAGAAACGAATCTCTCCGCTATCGAAACCTTGCAAGCAACGGAATCAATTTCTCAGGATCATTTCCCGAAAATAATGATCTTTCATTCGCATACCTAAATCCTTACGGCCTACCAAACAAGGATCCGATATTTCTCAATGGAATTTTATGCACCGGCCAAATTGTTCCAAAGGGACTCTTGACCATAGAATTTTTGAATGCCGTAGAATTTATCCCAGACCGCGTGATTGTTTTCGACGACAACCCATACAACCTTCTCGGCATCTCCAGTGCATTTGCCAGCCTACAAATTCCGTGCGTGACCTTCCACTACACAAAATTCCTTACAAAAGCAGAGCTCGCATCACAAATCCGGATGTGCCGAATCAGCTAAATCCCGCGGAACAACGCTTTCGATAAAATTTCAAAAAACCGCTATACTATGGGTTAAAACTCGAAATCTCTTGGGAACCAATTGGAGGCTCATAATGACTATGTCATGGAAATCGATCGCATGGATCTTGTTACTAGGTGCCCTGGGAATTGGATTTTACATGCGCCGCCGCCAAATTCCCACAGTTGATAAAGCCAACGCCCTGACCGTTGGAACAAACGCAACGTATCCGCCATACGAGAGTGTAAACACAGATGGCAATCTCGAGGGCTTCGATATCGACTTCATAAAAAAAGTCGGCGAAAGAATTGGAAAAAACGTTGTCATTGAGGACATGGGCTTTGACGCCCTCGTGCTTGCAACGCAGCAGGGAAAAATCGATTGCGCAATTGCCGGCATATCCATCACACCTGAAAAACTACAAGCCGTCGACATGATCCACTACCAAGGTGGTGGCGCAAAGCACTTTGTTCTTGTCTTCACAGATGCATTGCCAAAGGAGCTTCGATCACTCGACGCAATTCTGGCAAAGAGAGACCTTCCTGTGGCCGTTCAAATTGGAACAATTACTGAAAAATTTGTTCGAGACAAAAACCAAGAGCAAGCAAGAATCTTTGAATCAGTATCAGAAATTGTGATGGATGTGACACACAACAAATCTTCGGCTGCCGTTTTCGAATCACATATATTCGCCGAAGTTGCCCAAAAATTTCCAAAGCTAAAACATGTTAAAATTGAATTGAAGCCCAACGAACAAAGTAAGGGTAATGGAATTTGTGTTAACAAGAAAAACAAAACACTTCACGCGAATATCAAAAAAGCAGTTGAAGAACTAAAAAAAGAGGGGATCGTCAAAGCCCTCGAACAAAAATGGTTTGCGGGAGATGAAGAATGATTATGGAAACAGTCGGCTTCATAAAGCCACTTTTGCCAGTTCTTTTCAAAGGTGCCATCCGAACTTTGGAAGTCACAGTGCTGGCACTTTGCATTGGAACTGCAATTGGAACCCTTTTCGGAATTCTCAGTAGCCAGCGCCTTAAATGCTTTCCATTTAGCACCCTCGTAAATACCTATGTCGCCGTTGTTCGGGGAACCCCAGTATTCGTGCAGCTCTATATTTTTTATTACGGCGTTTCTGATTTGGTTGGAATCAACTTCTCTCCTTTCACCGCAGGCTTTATAACTCTAGGGCTAAACTCAACCGCCTACGTCGCGGAAATTATCCGTGGCGGAATAAACGCAATTCCAGCGGGACAATGGGAAGCTGCCTACGTCCTCGGCTATTCAAAGTTTCAAACTCTGCGATTTGTGATTTTGGCACAGACTATACGAAATTCTGTGTCGTCACTCACAAACGAATTCATTGCACTCATCAAAGAAAGTAGCATCCTTGGCGTTATCGGCGTTTGCGAACTTACAAAGGTAAGTCGTGACTTAGTTTCCCGAGAACTTCGCCCAATGGAAATTTATCTTATGACCGCGCTGTTTTATTTTGCAATGACAACCGTCCTAGCTTATGTCACTAAAAAATGGGTGGGTCGATCCTATGGAAATAATTAAATTTAATAACGTCTCTCTTAAGTATTACGGATCTGAACGTTATGCCCTAAAAAACATTAGCTTTAAATTAGAACCTGGGACATGTAATCTTTTCATCGGCCGAAGCGGATCAGGAAAAACAACCCTTTTAAAGTGCCTTGCAAACCTCATTCGCTCTTACGAAGGAACTATCGAGTACAGCGGCTCACAAATAAAAAAAATGACTTCCCTGGAACGCGCAAGCTCCGTTGGTTTTGTTGCACAACTTTTTAATCTTTTTCCGCACATGACAGTTCTTGAAAATTGCGTTCACCCACAATGTCATGTTTTTGGAAAAGCACCTGAAGAAGCAAAAACATTAGCACTTAAAAATTTATCCGACCTTGGAATCGAAGCACTTGCAGATCGACACCCATCCGCCCTGTCGGGCGGACAACTTCAGCGTGTTGCAATCGCACGAGCATTATCGAGCAACACAAAAATTTTGCTCATGGATGAACCAACTTCCGCCTTGGATCCAGCCAGCATTCGCGATCTCGTTTCGATCATCGCAAAACTACAAAACAAAGGCGTCACTCTTGTTATCTCATCACACAACATGGAATTCGTGAGAGACATGCTGCCATCACAAATCTTTCTCATGGAAGATGGAGACATCAAAGAAAGACGCTATTGCGAATCCGCATCACTGACAAAAGAAGAGCAAGAAGAATGCCCTATCCTTTGGGAATTTCTCAGCCACGGAATGCCAGCTGAACCAACTCACTGCCAAGTTCCCAAAAAGCTTCCGGCTTGACACCCATAGCCAAGACAACTTCCATTTGCAGGAAAACCCACCTTGCTTTCGCAAATTTATTTTGCAAGTGTAAAATGCCGGACTGAGTCCGGTTGCGGACAGCCACAGGCAAGCCTGGGCTTGGCCCTACTAACTCGACATTCGAACAATCAAGCGACTTAAACAACTCAGTTAAACTGGCGGGGTCCCGTCCGCGATTCCAACCGGCGGTTCGCCGTATTAC
>JABIAA010000012.1 GCA_018656485.1 bacterium
GGACGCCCAACACTTGAGGCAAAGCGAAACGCTGAGCTTAATCCAATAAAAAGTTTGCAAGAATTTTGGCGCGACGACTTTGAACTCATGCGTGGGCGATTCGAACTTCTCGACAAAGAAAAGCCAACGGTCCTCATTGACAACGCACAGAACCTGGATGCACTAGAAAACTTGTTCCTTGGAATTCGCTTGCTTCATTACCAAAAACCACTGCGTGGTCTCGCGTTGGTACTTGGACTCAAGAAAACTGTCGATGCTGTTGCAACACTCAAAGTGGTTCGCTACCTCATGAAGAAAGTCAGTGGACAACTTTTCTTTGCACCTCTCCCAGGAAACGTTGACTCATACTCAACCGACGACCTGGTAAAAATTGCGCACGGGTTTAACTTGAACGCAAAGGGATACAACTCAATCGAACAGGCTTTCGACGTTGCAAAGAAAACTGTCGACGATCGCTATGGACTTGTTTGCCTTACTGGATCACCCGACGTTCCAAGTGTTTACTGGCGTTCGATTCGTGAGATGAAAAAGTTCTAACGAACTCGCGGCTGAACTTTTGCAGCTGCCATCCCTCGCATTAGGGCTTGCTCGACATCCATCTTTTCGAGGAATTCACGCACATACGGTCCATAAACTGGATGATGTAGTGACGCTTCAATGTTGGATTTTATCCATCCAAGTTTCGTTCCAACATCAAGCACTTTGCCTTGCACTCGATATGCGAAAACACGTTCTCCAGAACAAAGCAATCTTTGGATCGCATCAGTCAACTGAAGTTCACCAGATGCACCTTCAGACACTTCATCAAAAGCATCGAAAAGATCTGTTGAAAGGACATAGCGACCGATGATCGCAAGATTAGACGGTGCCTTGCTGGGCTGCGGTTTTTCGATTAATTCTTTAACCTGAAAAAGATTCGGTGAAAGCTGTTTCTTGATGTCGATAACACCATAGCGAGAAACTTCCTCAATCGGAACTTCTTTTACTGCAACAACGCTCCCACGTTCCTGTGCAGCAATTTTTAAAAGTTGTGCAAGTGCTGGCGGGCTGCCAAGGATAACATCGTCTGGAAGCATAACAGTAAAGTATCCTTTTTCTTTTCTAAAAAGATGCCTTGCCATCCACACAGCATGGCCAAGCCCAAGCTGTTCTTGCTGACGAATGGACGTGAACTGAACGCCCTTCAACATCTTCGCAAAAGTATTGAGGATTTCTTGTCCGTCCTTGTTGATTAAATCATTATTTCCGTCATGCCCAATGTCAAAGTGATCTTCAATCGCTTTCTTTTCGCGGCTCACCACCATCACGAACTCTTTAACACCAGAGGCAATTGCCTCCTCTACCACGTACTGGATGGCCGGCTTGTCAACAAGCGGAATCATCTCTTTTGGCATACTTTTTGTGATTGGCAAAAATCGTGTTCCAAACCCAGCTGCAGGAATCACCACCCTAGTCGCAGACATCCTTGCTCTCCCCTTTTCCGCGATCAAACTAAAACTGTCTTAAGAATGGAATCTTTCCTGAACTTAATAACCGTATGTCCGAAATCCCATGCATAAGCATGACCAAACGTGAAAGCCCAAAGCCAAACGCGAAACCAGAATAAACTTCAGGATCGATTCCCGCTGACTTCAACACATTCGGGTGAACCATCCCACCCGGAAAAACTTCAACCCATTTTGATTTTTTACACACCGAACAACCGTCTTTGCAGAACACACAACGCATATCAATTTCAACACCCGGTTCAACGAATGGAAAGTATCCAGGACGAATTCGAATGTCGATGTCGTCTGTGTCAAAAAAACTAGAGAGGAATGCTTTCGCTGTTCCAAAAAGATGCGACATCGTTATGCCCTTGTCGATGAACAGTCCCTCACATTGCCAGAACATAACATCATGTGATGCATCAACCGCTTCGTGGCGGAAAGTTCTTCCTGGCGCGATTCCCGCGATCGGAAGCTTGCGAGATTCCATCGCATGAATCTGAATTGTAGAAGTGTGAGTTCTGAGAAGATGTGATCGACGATTGAGCCAAAGAGTGTCGTGCATGTCACGTGCAGGATGATTTTCTGGAATGTTCAGTGCACCGAAGTTGTGATAGTCATCCTCAATTTCCGGACCATCAAAAATGCTGTAGCCCATTGATAGAAAGGTGTTTTCGACTCTCTCAACAATTTGCGAGTAAGGATGGGTTGTCCCCTTCTTCCGTGACGACGGAACCCTCGCGGACACATCAAAATTTTCAATAGCAGAAGCTTTTGCCTTCTCGGCACCATCAACAAGTTCTTTCGCTCGCGTCGCAATCGCAGCCTCGATCTCCTGCCGAAAATCATTAAGCTTAGGACCAAATTCGCGCTTCTCATCGATCGAACAATCCTTGAGCTCTTTCATAAGCTCTGGCACACTTCCCTTGCGGCCAGTAAACTTGAGGCGAATGGCCTCTACGTCGCGAACCAAGGTGGCTTGTGCAATGGCGGACTTGAACTCTTTACGAAGCGCATCGATTCTATCCATCATTAAACTCATATGTAGACTCCGCGAACAATTGTGGTTAAAGCCCAAGATCCCGCACAAGTTTAGCACACTTCGTTCCTTTGACAACGCGACACAATTTCCAAGGGCACGTAGTTGCACAAAAGACTCAATGAATATTGACAATCCTCGGCATAGAAGATACGATCCAATTTAAGGCATTGATGCCGGGATAGCTCAGGTGGTAGAGCAGAAGACTGAAAATCTTCGTGTCGTCGGTTCGACTCCGTCTCCCGGCACCATCCTTTTAGAGGGGGCTCTGGGGCAACCTGGGCGGTCGCGTGGTTATGTGGATGAACCATTAAAACTTGCGAACGCATGGGGGCTTGGGGACCGCTTTGGTTGCTGGCCTTAATTGGCCAAGTCGTGGGAACGCCACGATTGCCGTCACTTTGGGACATCGCATTTTTTGTATTAAATTTTTTCTTGTTCACAATCAATAAATAAATTCTCAGGAACAACTCGCTATGTTCAATTTCTTGTCAGACAAATTTTCTTCCATGTTCGGATGGATCGGCAAAAAGCACACGCTGTCGAAGGATGACGTTGACCGTGTGGTTGATGAAATTCACGACGCACTCATCGGTGCCGACGTTCCCTATGAGGTTGTTGAAGAATTTACTGCCGACCTTGCAGAACATGTTTCCACAAAAATAAAAAAGGGGACCTCCCCTCGCGACTTTCTTGTAAAGACCGTTCATAGCAAACTTCTCGATGTTCTTGGACACAAAGAAATACAGTCCAGTATCGATCTAGTCCCACCATCCATAACGATGATGCTTGGACTTCAGGGCTCAGGAAAGACGACAACTATCGCAAAACTTACCTCGATGATCAACAAGCGATCCGCAAAAAAAGGAAAGCGCCATCGCGTGCTGTTCGCATCCGTCGACTTCCAAAGACCTGCTGCAATCGACCAACTCGAAGTTCTTGCAACCCAGGTTGGTGCAGAATTTTTTAGAGCGCCATCTACGAAAACAGTCGAAGCTTCAAAACTTATTCTTGAGCACTTCAAAAAAAGTGGGTGCTCGTACTTGTTCCTCGACACCGCTGGAAGAATGCACGCAGACGACGCCATGATGGCTGAACTAAAGGAAGTTGATGCGGCCGTGAAGCCAAGGAATAAAGTTCTAGTGCTCGACGCAATGACCGGTCAGGAATCCATTGCTGTCGCAAGAAAATTTTCGGATGAAGTCGGATTCTCCGGAGCCATCCTCAGCAAAATGGATAGTGATACGCGAGGCGGAGCAGCTTTTTCATTTCGCCACTGTGTCAAAAAACCAATTTTCTTCGTCGGTTGCGGTGAACACAACGACGACTTGGAAAGCTTTGTTCCAGACCGCGCAGCGTCCCGGATTCTCGGAATGGGCGATTTAGAAAGCCTTTTAGAGCGAGCAGAGCATGCGATGAAGCCAGCGGAAAAAGAATCACATGAAGGTGCTGCCCGAAGATTCATGTCCGGAAACTTCACGCTCAACGATTTTGCCATGCAACTTGAGAGCCTCAACAGCCTTGGATCGCTTGGGAAAATTGCCTCGTACCTACCAGGGATGCAGAAGGTTTCTCCAGAAGCTCTTGAAAAAGGGCAGCGAGAAATGAAGAAATTTAAAGCGATATTATCGTCTATGACGGACAAAGAGAGACTTTGTCCTCAGATTTTAGACTTCTCCCGGAAGAAAAGAATCTCCAAGGGAGCAGGCGTAGAAACACGAGATATTAACGGGGTTCTTCAAAAGTTTGAAGAAAGTCAGCAATTTGCTAGAATGTTGAAGCAAAACGGCCAGTTTAAAAAGCTGTTTCGCTAGCGGGCTCGACCTCACAGTTCTAAATAGTTTTAGTAGTAACGACTCATTGAAAGGTCACAAGGTAGAATGGCTGTAAAAATTCGTCTTAGCAGAATGGGAAACAAGAACCGTCCATATTGGCGTCTAGTTGCAATGGATGCAAGAAAAAAACGCGACGGTGCTTTCCTTGAAAAATTCGGCACATACGACCCACTAAAGCACAGACTCTTTGATGTCAAACTCGACAGAATTGAGGACTGGGTTTCTAAGGGCGCAATTTGCTCTCCTGCAGTAATCAAACTGATGAAGCAAGCAAAGAAGTCGGCGGCTCCGGCTCAAAAATAAATTACTAGACACGGTTACAAGCTAAAAGCTGAACACGGTGCGTTGGACGTTTTGACACGTCAGTGCACCAGGAGATTTCAATGCTCAAAGAATTGGTAGAATACATCGTTAAAAAATTAGTCGATGCTCCAGACAGCGTAAAGGTTTCTGAGATCTGCGGAGAGCAGGCAACAATAATCGAACTCAGAGTTGCGCAGGAAGATCTTGGAAAAGTCATCGGCAAAGAGGGACGGACCGCGCGCTCGATCCGCACACTTGTTCACGCAGCAGCAACCAAAGAAAAGAAGCGTGTTGTTCTAGAAATTCTCGAATGATTAAATTTACAATCATCACCGTCTTTCCAAATCTGCATGAAAACTTTTTAGATACTAGCCTAGTAAAAATTGCGAAGGATGGTGGGCTTGTTGATTTCGATTTCGTAAAGCTAAGTGACTTAACAAGTCCGGCTGAAAGAATCGATGAGCCAACTGTTGGCCCTGGGCCAGGAATGATTTTGAAACCATCTGTAATCGCCGATGCAATCGAAGTTGCAGAGAAAAAGCACGGAGCTGGTTACAAAATTTTCTTTTCGCCCAAGGGAACTCCGCTCACACAAACACTTCTCAAAGATTTTAGTGAAGCGGTTCTAGGGGCTTCGGTTCTAAGTAATGAAATTCCTTCAACGCAAAAGCATTCAAAGACCTCGGAAAGCAAGCATATCATTCTTGTATGCGGACGCTACGAGGGAATCGATGCGCGCGTTGAAGAGCACTACGCCGACCTTATGCTTTCTATTGGGGACTATGTCCTCATGGGTGGCGATCTCCCAGCACAGGTATTTCTTGAGGGGATCCTTCGGTTAATTCCAGGCGTACTTGGGAACGCAGACTCCATAGAAACTGAATCATTCCAGTCAACAACTCTCGATCATCCGGAGTACGGACTTCCAGTTGAGTGGAAAGAAAAGAATATTCCGGAGGTTTTACTTTCGGGGCATCACAAAAAAATAAATGAGTGGCGAGAAGCTGAAGCATTGCGCAGCACGCTGGAAAATCGTTTTGACTGGTTCTCCCGATCAGAGCCATCGGAAGATGAGCGGGCAAAGGCACTGGAAGCCATTCCGCCCCACTACGTAATCCTCATGCATGACCAAATACTTCTCAAGGGTGGAAAAGTGGGAACCACGTCGATCACATCGATTGACCTGCATGACATTTCAAGATCATCAGCGACCTACGGCATAAAGAAGTATTTTGTGGTAACGCCACTGGAGGACCAATTTCACATCATCAAGACCTTTCTAAATTTCTGGAGGTCGGAGGATGGGGCCAAATACAACCCCTCAAGGTTTAAGGCTACTGCCCTACTGCACCCGGTGAAATCGCTGGATGAAGCTGTTGCTGAAATTGAAAAAGATACCGGTTCGGCACCGGTCCTGGTCACGACATGTGCTAAAAAACATGTTACTACCAAGAAAATTGATTTCCACAGCCAGGGATTTATTTGGAAAAAAGAAAAACCTGTCGGATTAATTTTTGGGACAGGACAGGGCTTGTCGCAGCCCGTGATTGATCGCAGCGATTTTCTGTTAGCCCCGCTGAATGGGCTTTCCGAGTATAATCACCTGTCGGTCAGAAGTGCGGTTGGGGTTATTCTTGACCGTTGGCTTGGGGTAAATCCGAAGCTGTTGGGACATTTTGACAAAGATCATTGTTGATATCAGCTAAAAGTCCCGTTATAATTGCGTTGTTGTTCCGCATTCTGCAGATGCTCTGTGGGCGGGTTTGTTATCTCTGTACGGAAGTTCTTGGGTGAGTTCATGAAAGCGTCATTCTTAACAAAAGAAACCATTCTTGACGTCGACGTCGTTGACCGTGGTTTTCCTCGCTTAAAAGCGGGTGATCATGTAGTAATCGACCAACTTGTCCGAGAAGGTAGCAAAGAGCGTATCCAGAAATTTGAAGGTGACGTCATCGCGATGCACCGCAACGGGATCGCAACCACATTCACAGTTCGCAAGGTTACCAAAGATGGTTTTGGTGTCGAACGAATATTCCCATACTACTCTCCATCCGTGAAAGATGTTCACCTTGTTCGCGAGGGTATCGTGCGTCGGGCAAAACTTTTCTACCTCAGGGATAGAACTGGTAAGTCCGCTCGCATCAAACCAAAGATCATAAAAGGTGGCGCGAAGAAGAAGACACGTTAATCACAATGACTGCTAAATCATTCTTTAAGAACGCCGATCGTGCATCGTGGATTTTGACGGAGGAAGACGAACCTCCGCCCGAGTTTAAGCGTTGCGGGGCTCCGCAATGTTAATGATTGTCCAGGCCACGATAATTTTTGTTGCACTTCTTGTTGTCCTCCCAGGACTGTTCCTTGTGATCATCAATGTGCTCACACCGGTTTTCTCAAATAATTCTCGTGAAAGACGGACTGAGTCCGCCCGCACGGCCACAAGCACAGCTTGGGCTCGCCCTACCCGCAATGCGCAAAAAAGATCAACGACAAAGTAATCACAACAAACCCAACGCTCTAACCACGATGCAAATCCAGAGAACAAGATCTCATTTGAAGAATCTGTTTTAAACAAAATTTATGCTGGAGAAATTCCTTTCTCTAGAAGCTACATTGGCAGCGAAACAATCTTAACGTCGGAAAGCCTAACCAACGCAGACAAAGAAAGAATCTTGCGCGGTGAATTTTATGTGCACACTCCCTTCGAAAACGGCCACCCAACAACTGAGCAAGTTGTTCAAATAGGAACCGTGGCAGAAATTGTCCGAACTGACCTCGCACCTGGCGAGTAATAAATTCCCAAAAATCTGACGATGATGACTTCGACGTCCTCTTGGAAAAAATATTTGACGAACGATACGGCTTGACGAGATAGCACAATAATTTTCTCTTTATCTTCCATTGCCTAGTACACAAATTTCGTGCATCATAACACAATCATCATGCGATGATCTCTGTGGGGGGTTCGCGCCATGCAAACAAAAACAATAATTTTATTTTCCATCGCAATTTTACTTTTATACACCACACAAATATATTCCGGGAAAACCGTATCTAGACTCCTTCCACAAGATTTAATTTCTAGCAGAGCTGCACTGTGGGGACGTGGAAAATTCCAAACGACAGAACAACATCAAGTAAAAAGTAATTACGAATTAAGAAACAAAACTCAAAGTTGGGATGAAGTTTCCGAGCCACCAATACTTCCAGGATTCCCCGGCTCAAGATGTCCAAGAAATCCCCAACATCATTATTTTATCCGGTGCTATGGAAAGGGATGTTTGGAATTTTTGAATACAACTGAAGAAAAAAGTGCCGGAGACAACAGAAGAATTGATAACTTCGAATATCGAGTTGTACAAACACAACACAATATTGTAGTCATGCTCATCGGCTCTGATGAGGAAATGATGGAAGTGCGAGATGAACTGTCTAAAATTTTCTACTATCCACCACTGCAGTAATTTTCCATTGCGTTATCGCCACAATGTGGTACAACTTTATGCAATCATAATTCGGTTGACCGTCGGGAGTTTAAAATCATGGCTTCAAAGAAAATCTTTTTGTCTGCGTCGGTTTTACTTTTAGCCTTCGCACCTTTGCACTCAGGAAACTGGCTATCAAGCCAAAAGACAGAACAAGAACCGATCGAAACCAATTATGATGTTATGGCATCAGGACATTTAGATTGGGAAGCAGTTGAAATTCCTCAGGAGCAACTTGGAACCGTTGAAACTGACTTTTACATCCGATGCTACACAAGAGGTGCAAATAAAAATTCCAAGCAAAAGCAACACGCACTTGAAGTTTTGGAAAACAGTTGCGAAAAAACAAGCGCAGACCTTCGTAGACTCGAACGAAATGAATACACAGTTATTGAAATCAAAAACATAATGGTGAATGTTTTGCTCATAGGAACACAAAAAGAAATTGCATCAAGGCATAATGAACTGAAAGAGCTATACCTCGAAATAAAAAAACACACCACGGAAGAACCGCAATCTCCAGGAAAATATCCATCATCAAAAAACTGGAGCCGCGGAAGAGATGTCGCAAAAAGGCAGCCGACAGAAGCAACCCGCAGAACTCTAAAAAGAAGTCGTCAGACACAGCTGCATCAGCCACGAAAATAATCTAAAAGAAAAACCCGGAAACAAAATGAAATTAAAAACAGCCAAAATCATTGTCGCATCACTCACTCTTTCCATTGCGACATTCCCAGGTGGAACACAGTCGCTTGAAAGATTCAAGCATGACACGTATGAATTAAAGGAAATACAGCAGCTGCCAAGTTACATTCGTCCCGACACTGCTTTTATTCGATGCTATGACACAAATGCTGGCTTTAAACAAAGTCAATACGGTGAATCACAACCTCGACAATTTTCACTCATTGCATGCACCGAACTTACAAAACAAGACGCCATGATGATTGATGACGGAAATTGCTTTCCATTAAAACCACCGATTTCAGAAGTACTTTTGATAGGAACAGCCAATGACATCGCAAAAACAGACTTATCAAAAATTGCGTTACTTTTAGGCGTTGACTACTTTGAATACACAACCCTACAACAAAACTAGTCCGCAACTTTTTTAGAAAGCCAAGAAACGCTCGCACCGGCACCAAGAGTCAGGATCAGGTCACCTTTCTTTGCAACGGAAAGAATATGTTCCTCTGCACGTTCAACGGAAAAGTTTTGCGCTGACATAATTGCTTTCTTTTTTTGAGAGACAACGGAACAAAGTTTTTCGCTTGTAATTCCTGGCTGTGGTTTTTCGCTTGCCGGGTAAATATCCAACATACACAGCGAATCAATTCCGCTTTGGGAAAGCACTGTCACAAAATTGTCCCAAAGTTTTGCTGTTCGAGAAAATCGATGTGGCTGAAAAACAACATGTAACTTTCCCTTAGCGCGCTTCCGAGCAACCGCAAGTGCATTTTTTAGCTCAGTTGGATGATGCGCATAGTCGTCAAAAACTTCCGCCCCCTTGCAAAGCCCCTTATATTCAAAGCGTCGCTCAATTCCCTTAAAACTTTTAAAAGATTTTTTCATCTGGGAAAAAGCAAGACCAAACTCGAGCCCAAGGGAAATAGCACCAAGAGAATTTTTTACATTGTGCTCACCGGCCATGTTGATTTTTATTTCACCAAGCGCTTGTTCTTTTCTACCAACACCAAAGCAATTTTTCAAAAAAACGTTGAACCGCGAAAAGCCGGCACCAAGCTCAACAATCTCACCTCGAACGTTGGCTTTTTTAGCTAACCCATAGTAAACAGTTCGCACGTGCGGAACAGGAAAAATCGATTTCACATTTGCGTCATCAATTCCAACAAACGCCGATCCATAAAACGGAAGTCGCTCAACAAAATTTCTGAACGTTGCTTTAACATCTTCAAGCCCATCATAGGTGTCGAGGTGTTCCGCATCGATGTTGGTAACGAGTGCAGCAGTTGGATTTAGGTACAACAAAGACCGGTCACTTTCGTCGGCTTCTGCAATAAAAAGTCGACCTTTCCCCATCTGTGCATTTTTCGAAATATTTTTTAAAATTCCACCGATGACAACCGTCGGATCTTCGCCAGCATCAATGAAGAGGTGAGATAAAATTGATGTCGTTGTTGTTTTCCCATGCGATCCCGCGACAGCCACGCTGTACTTTGTTCGCATGAGCTCAGCGAGCATTAACGCCCTAGGAATTACGGGAATCCCGCGATCCACCGCCGCCAAAACTTCAGAACTATTTTTATCCACGGCGGAAGAGTAAACAACAACGTCGGCATCTTGCACGTGGTCGGGGGAATGTCCCTTGTGGAGCAGACATTTTAATTTACGAAGTCTATTGAGTATGGGCCCTTCAACCGAAAGGTCACATCCAGAAACACGGTAACCGCGATGCTTAACAATCTCTGCAATTCCGCTCATACCAATTCCGCCGATCCCGACAAAATGAATGTGAATGTCCTTGCGGTACATGTGGCTTCCCCAAAAGAATTAAACTCCAAAATAGCTCAGCAGCCGCCTTGCACCTTCGACGACAACTTTTTCTGGACGCGCATAACAAAGACGGATGTACGACTTGTGCGATGGACCAAAGTTCCGCCCTGGAACAACTGCCACCCGAGTTTTACTCAGGATGTCGTCGGCGAGATAAACCGTGTCGCTGTACTGCGTTCCACAAAAAAGAAAAAGA
>JABIAA010000101.1 GCA_018656485.1 bacterium
CATTCGACAAAATAAAATTTTGCCACCTCGTCGATCGAGAAAAACTCGGCACAGCAGCGGACTGAGGCAGGAAGGCTCAGCCTTTCGGTAATTTCGACAAACAAGAATATGTACGATTAATTTCACGAACACAGGTATCTCAGACGCAACTGATTTTCTAGACATCTACGAGACTAAGTTGTAGAGTTTAACGTGATTGTATGTGCCTATAGCTCAGGTGGATAGAGCGAGAGATTCCTAATCTCTAGGCCACAGGTTCGAGTCCTGTTAGGCACACCATTATTCTCAACTCAGTAAAATCAATTCATATGGATGAATGTTGACTAGCTTTTTCTCTGTTTTCTTGGTACAAAAGTAGTATGTATGCGCCTATAGCTCAATTGGATAGAGTGCCGGACTTCGAATCCGTAGGTTGCAGGTTCGAGCCCTGCTAGGCGCACCATTCTAAATCCCAAAAAGACTTCTTCGTGGAGCTCGCAAAACAAATTCATAGTTGCTGCAATTAAGCGAGGAGCTTGCTGCGTCGGCCGAAGCCTTGTGTGAAGACTGGTTGGAGTCACCAGAGAGACCCCACCGGCTTAATTTGAGTCGCAATAAAAAAAGTTATTTTTCTAGCACATTGTTGGTAGGGTAAGGTCCTTGCCTGCGATTGGCACGCCAGCAAAGACTATGAACGGTCCCGGATGAAAAGAGTTCTCTCGCTAATTTGTTTTTTTATTCTATACCACACTGCTGGACATGCCGTCGTAGAAATTCCAGAGTGGAAATCCGTAGACATCAATCACGCACCCAAAATTACTCCCGGATACGGAATGACACTTAAAAACAGTCGGTCTTTTTATGCCTTCTTCAAAAAGATAAAGCTAAACCCAGAATACGCGAAAAAAGCCGCAGGCATCCAATCTTTGGCTGCGTGCCGCCTTGGAGTAAAAGAACTCCCATCACAGATTGGACAACTTAAAAACCTCAAACACTTTTGGTTAAGTGAAAATAACCTGTCATCTCTTCCAGATGAAATTAGAAATTTACACAACCTAAAAGAACTGCATCTTAGCAGGAATAACTTTGCAATATCGCCAGAAGAAATTGAATTTCCTAAAAACCTAGTCGAATTAGACCTTTCAACAAACAAATTAACCTCTCTGCCAAAAAGTATCGAAGCTATGACAAAGCTCGAACGGTTGTCCGCATGTGACAACAAAATTACATCTATCGGAATTGACTGTAAAAATCTAAAAAAACTTCGCGTGCTCAGCATGTCAGGAAACAACCTTGGGCAACTCCCACAAGAATTTTTGGATTTGCCAAACCTTGAGTTCTTGGACATCTCCGGCAACAACATCATATCGCTATCACCGGCAATTGGTACCTTGAGAAATCTTACAACACTTTTACTTGGACATAACCAACTCACAGCACTCCCCGATGAAATCGCAGAGCTAACAAAACTGGAACACATAGAGATTTATAGAAACAAGTTTTCAACGCTCCCACAACAAATTTTTTCTTTATCAAATATCACACACCTACACGCTTCATACATGGGGCTGCCATCCATTCCTCCAGATATTAAAAAACTAAAAAAAATAAGAGAACTGGAGTTGTGGGGAAACAACATTACTTCTCTGCCTCCTGAAATCGCAGAGTTAACAGAAATGAAATTTCTCCGACTCCTCAACAACCAATTAACTTCGCTTCCAAGTTTCATTGGGAAATTAAAAAATTTAGAAGACCTGCAACTCGGTGGAAACCGACTTGTTTCACTCCCAGCGGAATTGGCTGATTTGCCAAAATTAAGCAGAATAACTATTAAAGAAAACCCAATCTGTTTTATTCCGAATGAATTACATGGCTTGCAGAACTGGATCTTGAGAGATCTTGATAGCTCTGTTTTTCTCGACAGCCCACCAATCCCAATCCCCGACGAATATGAATCGATAATTTTAGAAGAACCAGCCCAAATCGAATGGTTTTACGACAGAATGGTCACAAGCAAAACATTCAGAGACGACGTTTGCGAAAAAAATATGAACATCCGTTGCCCACAGCTTCCGAGAAACTTCCTTCCGCATCCCCCAATCCTTCGCACGTATCCAGGGGAAGAAGAGCCCATTTGGATTCTAGAAGTTGTCTCCGAGAAACACCTCGCCGAAATAGAAACAACAATGTTCCTTGACGACAATTTCAAAGAAGCGATTTTAAAAACCCAGGTTCTCATTCTATCTAACCTTGGCCTCTGTCACATCCCACGATTCGTTCTAGAATGCGAAGAGTTAAAACAATTGTTCCTGGAAAATAATAAGATCTCCTTCCTTCCGAAAGAAATCGGAAGACTTAGAAAGCTCGAGCTACTGACACTTGGTAATAATTACCTATTCACGCTGCCGGACTCTATGGAGCACCTCCAAAAACTCAAAACCATTATCCTCGATAACAACAATTTTCACCGGATCCCAGAAGAGTTCCTGGCACTAAAAAATCTAGAAATTATCTCATTCTTCGAAAATGAATTTAGAGACCCTGAACAAACTCTTCAAACCCTCGTCGTTGAGTTCCCAAACTTGTTACACCTCTACGTGGATTATGATCTCATTGCACAGGCAGCAAACATGCCTTATACCCCGCGCCTTTTGGAACTTACAGGAATTAAAAAAGATGTGTCGTAACATAAACCTTAAGGACTTATACGAGCTTCAGCTAAATCATAACCCGGTCCATGACCCAAATAATTTTTTTGGAAACTGCGTACAATAAAAAATAGGCACCCGCACTTACAAGGGGGTAATTAAAAACTGATAGACAAACAAACTGCGAAACAGTAAGGTCTAACGCAACAAACCGTTTATTTAAACGCCTCCGCAGACCTTGAAAAGAAAAATATGAAAAAAATAATTTTATTCTTTGCCCTTGCAACAGTTGGTTGTAAATTGTCGCACGCAGTGCAAGATGTGCCAAACATAAAAGTTATCGATGTGGCTTCAGCGCCAGAAATTCCAGACAATGGAAGGCTAGACTTCAAAAACAAAAAATCGTTTTATGCATTTTTTAAAAAAATCGAAATTGATGAAGGTTATGCTCAGAAAGCGGCAGAAAAAATAACACATCTAGATGCAGACAACCATAGCATAAACAATCTTCCAAAAGAAATTGGCACTCTCAAAAATCTAGTCGAACTCGATCTTTTTAAAAATCAACTTACGTCGCTCCCACAAGAAATGGAAAACCTCACAAACCTCACAAAACTCAACATCACAGACAATAAACTGACATCATTCAACATCGAATGTAAAAAACTCATCAACCTTCAGCTTTCCGGCAATAAATTCACATCATTTCCGCTACAAATTACAAAGCTTGTAAACCTTATCTTTCTCGACCTAAGTGGCAACCCAATCGCGCCCCTACCACCTCAAATTGGTGACCTTGCAAAACTAGAAACGCTTCTTCTAGGCTCAACCGGGCTAACATTGCTTCCTCCAGAGATAGAAAAACTTATAGGTTTAGATGACCTCAATCTTGGCAACAACAAGTTCGAAACGTTTCCACCCCAAATCATGGCACTAACAAATCTCAAATGGCTGAATCTCGACTTCAACGATCTGACATCACTACCACAAGGAATTGAAAAACTCATAAATCTAAGACAGCTGAAACTTCTGAGTAACAAATTAACTTCGCTGCCACAAGAAATTGGAAAGCTAAAAAATCTGGACTGTCTAGACCTTCGGAGAAACGAGCTAGCTTGGCTGCCACGAGAAATCATGAACCTCAGACGTTTGAAAAATCTGCCTCTAGATGACAACCCGGTCCATGATGATAATAAATTCTGGGGAAACTGCGTACAATAAAAAATAGGCCACCAGCACTTACAAGGGGGTAATTAAAAACTGGTAGACAAACAAACTGCGAAACAGTAAGGTCTAACGCAACAAACACATCATTGTTCGACAACGGAAAAAACAAACCATGAAAAAGACAATCTTATTTATTTCGCTTTCGATTTTATTTCATGTGTCGGGGCATGCCGCCGTTTTGATTCCCAAGTTGGAATCCGCTGATATTTCTGAAGCACCTGCAATACCTTCTGGAAGGGGTATCGAATTCAAAAAAAGAAGTTGCTTATATGCCTTCTTCAAAAAAATAGAGTTGTGCGAAGAGTACGCGGAAGAAGCAGCACAAAACGTAAAAAGTCTATCCGCTTGCATGCTCCAAATAAAAGAACTCCCTCCACAAATTGGCCAACTAAAAAATCTCGCTTATCTTTGTCTAAGCACAAATAAACTTTCAGATCTTCCTGATGAAATTAAAAATTTACACAACCTAAAACAGCTCCTCCTTAATCAAAATGAGCTTGGGACATTGCCGTACGAAATCGTATTTCCTAAAAGTTTGGTCGAACTAGAAATTAATGGTAACAAATTAACCTCTTTGCCAAAGGATATTGAGAACCTGAAAAAGCTGGAAGACCTTGGGGCGTCCGACAATCAAATCACATCTCTAGGAATCGATTGTAAAAAACTCGTGTGTTTACGCATGCTCAGCCTTTCGGGAAACGATCTTGGATCATTTCCACTGCAATTTTTGGATTTCGCAAACCTTACCTTCTTGGACATCAGCGCAAACAAAATTTCGCAGCTCCCCCCACAAATTGGCAACTTTGAAAAACTGGAGAACCTCGACCTTGGAAACAATAAATTGACAACACTCCCACAAGAATTTACAAAACTTAAAACTTTGGAATCGTTGGACCTTTCCAACAATAAGTTCCCAGCGTTTCCAACAGAAATCTTTTCCCTAACAAATCTCGAACGACTGGACTTTGCTTGCAACGGACTTACAAAACTGCCTCGCGCAATTGGCAATCTCGTAAACTTAAGATCCCTTCACCTTTGGGGAAACAAGCTAACTTGGTCACCACGAGAACTCATGTACCTCAAGGACTTATACGAGCTTCGACTAAACGGGAACCCGGTCCATGATGATGATATTTTTTTGGGAAACTGCATAAAATAGACAATTAATGGATGTCGTTGCATATGACAATGAAAAAAATTGTTCCGATAATTTCACGAATAGCGTTGTTCAACGCATTCGAAGTAATAACGGTAGAAGCTGACATCACACAGCCAGCTCAAGCAAATTCTATTTATCGACTTGGAACATGGAAGGCCGGTCACAAGCTTGTTTAAATTAGATCTTCAGTTAATGAAAGAGGTGAACTTGTTCTGATGCCACAAGCTGGAGAAATTGAACCATCGCTGGAATACTCTGGAAACCCCACATCGATTGTTTCGATATAATGTGCTTCTCGTTCAACTCGCGAAGAAAACCATTTGTACATTGTAGCGAACATTATCGCCTTGATTTCTTCTTCACCTATCGCCTCAATAATCCACCGGTTGCTCGCAAACTTTTTAAGCTCGGGAATAATCCACCCAAATATGTCAGCGAAGGTCCGATTGCTCATCGACACACGCTTTATCAATTCCCTAAGATCATGTAAAAAAGATCGCATCAATACGTATTTAAAAAAATTCGCAATCTTGTAAAGATCCCCATGGTCACGGTACTCAGACAAAAGAATTTTAGACAAATCATTTTCACCGTAACGCTGCAATGTTGCTGCAGCAAATTCCACACACAGCTTCAATGAATTTTTCTTCCAAAGCCTACACGTATCGCACATGCTAATTTTTTTCTCTGACCGCGCCAGCCCCCCATCAAGACCATCTATGAAATACGGCGTAAGCATATGTAATGCACTCCAAATTTCTTTTCGAGAACTGTAATTATTATCGAACCGCCAAAAAACGGCCGTAACTTCTTCGGGAACAGCGGTTAAGCCGGGATCAACTGAAAAGCACGCGCCAGCTAACATCCCATTTCCAACACTACAAACTAAAAAAATAGAGACACATAAATTCACATAAACGTTTTTCATAATCTCTTTCTAAAAAGAAAATCCTAAACGATCATGTCGGAAGAGTTAAAATTGTGCAAGGTCAGAAAATTATTTGGCTTGCTATTGTCCGCTAAAAAACTGGATGAATCTTGCGATGTTTATGCTTGTGTGCGCGGGCCAGTCGATTCGCCTCGTCAAGGTTTTCTCTCAACACCTTGTCTTTTTCATGTTGCCTATGAATCTTTTCTCTTGCCCATGCAATTGATGTCCTTACGTACTCTCTATTTTCATTTGTTCCATTACAAAGAATAAGCTCCGCTAAAATTTGCTCCCACCTGATCAGGCAAATCCTTGACGTCCAGTCAAGGTGTTGACGAGCTTCGTACGCCTCCCCAAAAACAATCTCTAGAATTTTGTGTTTTCTGATTTTGTGTTTTAAATATTCTACGACACTTCTAGAACCAGCTTTTTTAGATGCACAGTCAACCCAATCGAAAGGAGCCATCCAGATAGGATTTCTATGGTCATATATTCCGTGCATTGAAATATCTCGCAACATATTTCTTTTGCACTCTTTCATATTTCCAGTGAGATATCTTGCCAACTCCTCAGTCCGGGAAAAGTGACTGTCGAGCGAATCAACCTCAAACGCCATTATCTCCCGCACCAAAAGAAATGACACAACGAACATCGCCCGAACAAAGGAAAAAAAATTACCATCTTCAAAAAGAAACGGGCACTGTGCTGCTAACTCGCCGATAACAAACCAAACGTTATATTTGCATTGCTCTTTACTTTCACCTTTTCTTGGAGTCCGCCCAGAACAAAAAACCGACGCCTCCCATACCACCGAAAGAGCTTCAAAGCTGAGCTGCTGAGCGAAATAAACAGCCAAAGGCATCATTCTCTCACCAGTCACCAAACTCCCCCCAAAATCCGAAGTCAGCGATTTCCAATCTCGAAGGCGAAGTGAAGCAATATCACCTTCAATAAGATCAACCAATTCTCTAAGTGGAATAAAATTACAAACGTCATCCCATTCTACATCCCTTTTATGAATAGTAATGCCACACGAAATCCGCTTTTTTTGCTTTACATTGCCACTTAATTCGTTAACCAAATTATTTGCGTGTGGTTGCAGCATGCTGAGAATTGACCCAACACAGCATTTTCGGAATGGCTTGTTAACTTTTTTTGTAACAACTTTCGTAAAATCAATTTCGTAACCACGCTCTACAACTTCCCTCGGCAAAGGATTATCGCGCCTCGGATCACGATCAAAGCATCCCGCAGAAATTTGTGAAATATGAAAAAATAAAATGGACGTAAAAATAATATAACGCATCTCGGCCCCCCCAAGGTGCCCCGATCCCCTGTCAGCTATTTTCTTAGCCCGGGCGCCCAAAAATCAACACAATGTGAATATTCGCGGCTGATTTTATTTGACACAAACCCTGGAGGGTGGCAGCCTTTTACACAGCAAACCAAATTCGCAAGGAAGGCTTCCATAAGATGAAAAAATCTTTTCTACCCGGCAAACTCTTATCACTCCTGCTTTGCGCAATCACGGCATCTTTGTTCGGGCAAGCACACGCAGTCGTTGGCGACGGCCAGTTCGCACCTATAAATCTCAACTTCAACCAACTCACTTCCCTTCCGCCAGAAATTGGGTGTTTAAAAAACCTTGACTATCTCATTACAGACCCACTCTTGTGCGACCTAAAAAGACGTAAAATCATCGTACTTGAGACCAAAGATGAAGCTGAATTACTGTTGGATAAATGCAGGGATAGGCCTTCATACAAAAAACAGATCCTGAGATTATTAAAGGACACAAATCACATTGCACACGAGTGGCTTGGTCCTGAAGCAGCATCCGCTCATGTCGCCAACCGTAAATGTTGCTCAACCGAGAAAAATGCAAAAGGACCGGTGGAAAAGTACTTTTACGAATGCAAATCTCAAGACCAGCTCATTCCTCTCCAAATCGCACTCGAGCTTGACAAGAACCTAGCAGAACAAATTCAGATCCTTGTTCTCCAAAGGCTATGGCTAAAAGAAATCCCACCGTTTGTTTTTAAATTGAAAAACTTGGAACGACTCTTCCTCGAAAACAACAGCCTCACAGAAATTCCAGGGGCAATTGGGGAACTTCAAGAACTCAGATTCCTAGGACTTGGAAGAAATAACTTATCCTGTCTTCCTGTGGAATTTGAACTTCTCAAGAAGCTCGGCAGCATCACACTAGATAAAAATCCATTAAACGGCCCTCGTCCGCCCTTTCCACACTTCGAAGGCCTCCCTGAGCTTAAATTTATTAGCGTCGATGTCGCAGTTGCAATCCGCTGGGGACTGGAACCACTCACCGACGGTGACCGAAAAATTATGGAAAAGGTTTCTTCCGAAGACATCCGAAAGTTTTCTGTTCTAGTGAATCCACACCGGGGCAACGCAGTCATTTAATTTAACTCACTGCGTTTCGTTTTGTTTAACTCAGTGCGTTTCGTTTTATTTGGCTAGACATTAAAATTACGAAGGTGTAGAGTTCAACGCAACAAACTGAACTTACAAAATGGGCTTAGTCACATGAAAAAAATATTTTTTCTATTTTCGTTAGCAATCAATTTGTTTCACTCCGCACGTACCGGCATAGAATCAAACCTTTCTCCCACAAGAAAACCCATCGAATCTGTATGGCTCAGAAGTAAAGATCAGTTCCGCGCATTCTTCGATAAAATAAAACGCGGCACAGAACCTGGTGCAAACGAAGAAGACGCTGCTTATCTCGAAGCAGTAAAAAAAATAAAACTTCTTAAGTGTTTCGATCTAAAAGTCGGAAAGCTGCCAAAAGAAATTGGAGAGCTTTCTTCGCTGCAAATACTTTTGGCCGGGGGCAATGAACTAACGGAAATTCCAAAAGAAGTTTTTCAATTGACCACATTAACCTGGCTGACTCTCCGCGAAAACAACCTCACGTCGCTTCCACGAGACATCGGAAACCTTGCGCAACTTGAGAAGCTCGAACTGTACAGCAATAAGCTCGATGTGCTTCCTGACGAAATTGGAAAGCTTGGAAAGCTAGGAGTCTTCACCGTCAACGGCAACAAGCTCACAACATTACCAACAACAATCGACGGACTCACTTCGCTCGAAGAATTACTCGTATGTAGCAACCAACTAGAATGGCTACCACCTCAAATTGGAGGGCTACCAAAACTAAAAAAACTTATGCTGAATAAGAATTATCTCAAGGCAGTGCCATTCGAAATTGGAAATCTCTCGACGCTCGAAGTCCTTTACATCCAAGACAACAAACTCACAGCACTACCACCGACAATTCAGGGTCTCTCAAGCCTTCAGCGAATGTATTTGACGGGGAACCCGAACCTCGCTCTTCCGCCAGAAGCTGCAATGATTCCGAACCTCAGAAAACAAGAAATCGATGAAAGCACACTAAAAATCTTCAATAGCAGCAAGGAAGGCTGAGCCTTCACCCGCTGTCCAGGCGATTTACATTCGAAAGAACAAATTTCAGGAGCCTGGTCATTTTCCAAGGGGAGCCCCTCAACGCGCAACATCACGGACGGTTCGTCCGGATTTCTGTTCGCTAAGCTCTCAGTATTTTGCATCGGCAAGCCTCAGCATTATTTAAACTCACTGCGTTTAGTTTTATTTGCCGGCTTGGAGGCGACAAACATGGGGAGTTCTTCTTTCTTCCCGTTGGTCAGAGTTCTGCCTGTTCACGATGTTCGCAGGACTTAACCCAACCTCACCATATTTAAACGCGTAAATGGTCGTACAAGTTTCTAGTTTGTGTAATACGGCGAACCGCCGGTTGGAATCGCGGACAAGGCCTCGCCAGTTTGACTGAGTCACAACAGAAAAAGTTATTTTTCGAATGTCGTGTTGGGAGGGCCAAGCCCAAGCTTGCTTGTGGCTGTACGCATGCGGGCTCAGACCGCAGTCCCTGGAATATTTTATGGTGGACCAACATATTAATTTCCCACGACACAGCAAGCTGAAGATGCTTTTATGCCCACATCTTGGTAAAAGCCGACCTCGCTATAATTTTATGCTACAATGCACCACATCAACTTTCGATTCAATAATTTTTAGGATTGTGTAAAATGAAAAAAATAGTTATGTTTTTCGTTTTCTCAGCAATTTTGTTTGGCGCTGCACATGCGGCAAATGCACCAGACATTAATTGGTCCCTGAGCTTTGATGACAAAGAAGTGTTCTACGCATTCTTCAAAAAAATGGACACCGATCGAGATTACCGACAACTCGCAGCAGCACGAGTAACAACCATTTGGTGCGATGGAGCCAATTGGTCCGGGAAAGAAAAAGTCGACAGAATCCCACCACAAATTGGGTTCCTCATAAATCTCGAATGGCTCGAGTTGGCAGAAAACCGTATCTCGCAGTTGCCATCACAAATAGAATTCCTTAGAAAACTCAAGGTCCTTAACCTAAACCATAATCTTCTTACTGAAATCCCTCCAGAAGTTGAATATCTCTCAAGCTTGGAATCCTTTTCGGTTGCAAGCAACCAAATAAAAAGAGTCACAGAAAAAATCTCACATCTCATAAAACTTGAATATTTTTTCCTGAACAGCAACTTGCTTACATCACTTCCTGCAGGAATGGGAGGACTTTCCAGCCTTAAGGAACTTGATGTCAGCAACAACCAACTAACAACCCTTCCAAAGACTCTTCCAAAGACTCGCGCAAAACTTAATAATCTTACAAGCATCAATTGCATGCAAAATCCAAACTTAAAGATTCCAAAAGAACTTCAGTTTCTGATTGACGAAGAAATCATATATCTTGAAAATTAGAGGGGGAAAAATGAACTATTCAAAAAAAACTTCCTCTGTTCTCCTGTTATTTTTTGTTTTTGGCTCCTGCTACAGCGCCAACGGCAGCAACAAATCGGAAGAACAAAAGTGGCTCGCAGAAATCATAAAACCTGGAATTGAAATTTCAATTCCAGTGGATAATGCACCAACAGAAATCCTCACAGAGTTTTTTAGCTTTGGGCTACGCCATGGGATGTTCACCGAAGATTTTGTAGAAGAATTAGGCAGGGCTGTAACAGACGGAAAAGTTTTAGAACCTGTTGCACATGCAGTGATGGTTGAACTCGCAACACCAGTTGTAATGTATTTTTTTAGCCAATACTTTTTTGCCCTTGATCGCGAAATAATAAATTTCAACATTAATTCCGCAGAAGCCCTAACAGAATCCTGCAGTACAATTGCGTTGAAAAAATTTGAGACTGACGAGTGGAAATGGATTTTTGATAAACGCAACTTCTTTTCATATGTCCGAACACTTGCTCTCGTAACCTCACAATCATTTTTTGAATTTTGTGGCGCTGACTTCATAAAATTAACAAACAGGCCTGGCAAATCACTTGACTGGCATGACTTTCGAAGCGCAATTGCGATCACCTCCCATTCGCTTCAAAATCATTTCGAAAAAGAACAAACAAATTTTGAAAGCATCAAATCATTTGAATTTGAAAAATTGCTAGATCGCGCGCAAGGCAGATTCAATGTAATGATGAATCCAAAAGCAAACATCGTCAGAAAAATTTGTGACAATGCCAGAAAATACCGATTCGATGATTGGCTCGACATTGGAAATAAGCTTCATGCCGGCAAAGCGAAAGTACTTTAAGAAGGGAAGGCTGAGGCAGGCAGGGGGCCTGCATCCCACAACCAGACTGGCGTCTGGCCTACAACCCCGCTACTTTCACTCTGGCTAATCAGCTTGCTTCAACAACTTCAACTACACCAAGGGGAGCGGAGTCCAGCAAGTACACACAAAATTTATGTCCCGGCTTGGAGGCGACAAACATGGGGAGTTCTTCTTTCTTCCCGTTGGTCATAGTTCTTCCTGTTCACGATGTTCGCAGGACTTAACCTCACTGCGTATCAGTTTTATTTAACCCAATTGCATGAGAAGGAGTTAGAAAAAGAATCTACGTGGAAACTCACAGCCTAATTTAACCTCGCGTTGCTCAGTTTTATTTCTAGTTTGCAGAACTAGGACAAACTGTCCGCTGTTTTCGCGGAAGAGATCCCGCCGGTTTAACTGGGTCGCAACAGAAGAAATTATTTTTCGAATGTCATGTTGGGAGGGCCAAGCCCAGACATGCCGGCCATAGCTCGCGATGCGAGCGACGGCTGGGCTTGCTTGTGGCTGTACGCATGCGGACTCAGTCCACCTAGATGAGTGCCCGCATTTGCATCAAAAAATAGTCAATGACATCCCAATCGATATCTTGCTTAAATAGATAGTCGGGAATATTCAAATGCTTGAGCATCGCTTTAATTCTTTTGTTTGCCATAAGAAAGCTCTTGGGGGTTCCTGTAGCGTGGCACCCAGCGCAACACACAATTAACCCTCGACACGCAACACCATGCCTATGAACCGAACGATACGATTTCAACGCTTTGCTTATGTCGCCGTTGTATTTCAAAACGCTCAATTCATTAATTTTTACAATGTCACTCACTGAAGCAACATTGAGATAATCGCAACTTTGAAAACCACAATCACAGCTCGCTGAGCCATACGGTTCAACCAACGCAAGGTTGAACATCACCCTAAGACAAATTGCACTAATAACTCGGATCCTTCGGTAAAATTCATTTTCACCCCACAGCCACGGAAACTCACAATGCAACATCCCACGAAGATCAATTCTTACTAGATTAACCTTCAACGCAAAATCAGAGGCCTCCGACGCGCTGTTAAAATCTTTTAGCCCCTTCATTTTTCTAAGTCTATGTAGAAATTCTTTCATGTATCGCTTTGTGATTTCACAAGCAAGCTCCACGACGATGATGCGAGAAATATACCTGGGTATTTCTGTTCCATCGGTTGCCAAAATATTCAGAAAATCGGGTAATAACTTTTCCCCTCTAACCAGACCACATAAACGCTTATTCCACTCAGGAAGAGAATTTAAATTCGAAATAAAATTTAAATGTGGAACAGCTTTCAGCGAAAAGATCGTTTCCTTGTGGGCATTGAGCCACTTTACAATTTCTTCTGCGTCCACAGAACGACATTGAACTCCACACCCAAAAAATCCAATAACTAGTGGTGCGATAAAAAATTTGTTCATGATCCCCTCCCCCACGAGACTCCCCAACTCGATGTTAGTGTGCGCCCAAGCCCCGTGTAAAATCAATGGAGAATAAACTCATTTTTTTTAATTTCTATTTAAACTTCCGTAGCGACGTAAAAAGTTTTCTGTCGCAGCCTGGGCGGGAACAGAAGTTCCCGTGTGTTCAAAGAGAACAACCATCGCCAATGGTTTTTCATTTTTGTACTGAAAGTGCGTCGCACATAAACCGTGTTCGCGATGTTTTCTTTCAAGCTTCAACCCACGCGCCTTGCTAATTGTTTGCGCAGTTCCAGTTTTTGCGTAAACCTTAAAATCTGTAAGCCCCCCAAAGCGCCTTGCGGTCCCACGCGTTGCAACTTCCAACATTGCCTCCTGCAAAAACTCTCTAGTCTCCAAGGCTATGGCAAGAGGTTCGTACGACTCTTCCTCGCCTTTCAAAAGTCGCGGCTTCACAAGATAGCCCGTGAAGATACTAGAAATTGCCCGGATAACCTGGAGCGGCGTTGCAAGCAAATAACTTTGGCCGATGCTGACAGACAATGTTTCACCACGCCACCACTGTTCGCCGTACATTTTTAATTTCCACGAAGATGACGGAACAAGCCCTGGCCGTTCACCAAGAATACTTCCCGTGATACGCCCAAAACCAAAACGTCGGCTGTATTCAGCAAGTTGATCAATCGAAATCCGCTTTGCAATTTCATAGCAGCCAATGTTGCACGAGTACGCCAACATTTGTTTTGCCGAAAGTTTTCCGTGCCCCCACCGACGCATGCAGTAAACTTTTCTTCCGCCAACGCTGACAAAACCTTGGCACTCAATCGGAGTTTCGCGATCGATAATTCCAAGCTCCAACCCTGCGGCAAAAGTAACAAGTTTAAAAATCGAGGCCGGAGGATAAGCTGCAGCAACAGCGCGATTCATGAACGGACTACACTCGATAAAGTCACGCTTCCACTCGTCTCCAGAAATAGGTAAAAGAAATCGATTGGGATCAAATCGTGGGTAAGAGGTTAAAGCTTTGATCGCACCATTTTCTGGATCCATTACAATCACGGCACCAGATTGGCCGACTTCGAAAAATTTTTCTACTTCTTTTTGAATATCAAGATCGATCTCAAGAACAAGATCATCGCCCATCTTCGCTTTATTTTCGACGTACTCTTCAAGTTGTTCGCCCTTCGCAGTCACAACCCTACGAAACATTCCTGCTTGCCCCATTAACTTATCTTGGAACGCTTTCTCAAGCCCTGACTTTCCTTCTGCAACGCCACATTCATTGGTTCTCGAAATGTATCCAAGTATGTGACTTGCAAGATCTTTGTTTGGATAAAATCGCACAGCATGATTCGCAACCCTGACATGTGGAAACTCAGAGGTACGCTCAACAAGTTTTGATAATTCAGAAAACGGAACGTCCATGCCAAGAACAACTTGCCTTCGCCTACGTTCTGCATTTTTTATTAACTCAAGATCAGGAGGCTGCGACAACATTGACGACACGACATCTATTTCTTCTTTTGCCTTTGCATCTAACTTCGACTTTCCAGCACCCTGCCACATAAGATCGTAGACAACACGATTCGCAGCTAGAACCCGACCGTTGCAATCCAAAACTCTCCCACGAAGTGGAGGGCAATACCCCTGGCGCAAAAAGTTCGCTTCGCTTTTTTTTAAAAGCTGATCGCCGCGAAACAACTGCAGGTACGCAAGCCGAAAAATGTAGATAAAAAACACGACAGCAAAAAAATAAAAGATTATTTCGATTCTCGTCCTGCGACGTGACACAACATCAACGTGGGGAACCGTGCTCCAGAATTCCTTCCACGCCATATGTTATTCCATCATTCTGGGCAGAGCGCCAAAACCCCGCGGACGAGATAGTGGATACAGGAGAACACCGCAAAGACTGCAAGTGCCGCAAGCAACGCGTAGTAAGTTTTCGCTGGAGCCCACACCATAAACCGACAAATAAAAAGCCAGCTGATAAAGGCCATCTGGAAAAAAGTTGTGAGCTTCCCAAAAATTGACGGGGTCATCGGAGACCCTGGTGAAAAGCGGAGCGTAAGCGCAGAGCCACAAAGTAAAATTGTCTCTCGGGCAAAAATCAGACAGGCAAACCATCCGGGAACCAAAAACGATGGCGATGTGAACGTCAATGCCGCAAATGAAGTTGCAATGAAAACCTTGTCCGCAATGGGATCCAGCAGCGCGCCAATCTTTGATTCGTCGTTCATGAGGCGGGCACAAAACCCATCCAAAAAGTCAGTTACAGCCGCAAATACGAAGAATCCAAATGCCAAGCCCCACCGCTCATACGCGATACTGGCAACAACGTAGGGTGCTGCAGCAAGTCGCGCAAGGGTCAAAACATTGGCAACAGTCCATAATTTTTTGCAGTCCAGCGAAGCGGTAGACACTCTCGAACCACCCCTCTCGGCCCTCTTAATCGACATTTTGATCATCTTGTATTTCGCCAAACGGCTCTCTAAAGGGTACACGCTTGTTACCTCATTGCCAAATAAGCCCAACGCGTAGGACTTCAGAGGCTTCGCGGTTTCCTCTTTTTTTGATATCATAGATGCGTAAAGAGGCCCTATAGCACGTTATTCTCGATGATTAAAAAAATTAAATCCGCAGTGCTTGCCTCGATTGAGGAAGTTTTCAAAATTTCTGCAGACGAGCATGCAAACATAGATATTGTACTAAACACCGACAAGTTACCACTCTTTGGTGACCTAAGTTGTAATGCAGCACTCATACTTGCTTCCACACTCAAAAGATCTCCGTTGGAGATTGCTGAACAGCTTTGCGAAAATCTAAAGTCTGGTGAGCTTTGCAAAAACGGAACAGTCTCCACGATCTCCGTTGCACGCCCAGGATTCGTAAACATTACGCTGGCAAATGAAACTTGGAACGACATCTCAAAAAAGATTTTCAGCGACGGTCCAAGCTTTTTCTCTTTAGACGAAGACGAAAAAAAACTTTCTTACCTA
>JABIAA010000102.1 GCA_018656485.1 bacterium
ACTCCGGGCACGTGACCATTGCCAAAACATCACCAGAGTTTGGTTCGAGAATCAACGTGGAGCCTGACTCTGCCCCTAGATTTTTTACAGTCTTTTCAAGTTCATCAGCAACAACACATGAAAGCCCTTTGTCTAGCGTCAAGGTAACCGACGTGCCAGGGCAGCCTCGCTTTTCAATGTTGGAAGAAAAATATAGACCGTTGGAACGTGCGTCGCGATCAATAACGAAAACCGACGGAACACCTTGCAGCAAACTTTCACACGCAAGTTCAACACCAGAAAGTCCGTTGTTGTCGACACCAGAGAATCCCATAGCAAAAGAACTTCCCGAGAACGGATACAGACGTGCTGTTTCGTCAACAAAATATAGACCTGGAAGTTTCATTGCGCTGAGTTCTGCTTTTTTCTCGGCGGAAATTTTTCGCTCAAGCCATGTAAACTTCGATTTTGGATTTTTCTCTAGGCGCGAAAAAACCTCGGGATATTTTTCCTCAAGAAATTCAAAGGTTCGCCCATCGGGATCAAGAATATTTGGAACAACAAATGCGGATGGCTTCAGAATATTCATCGCCAACGGTTCACCATTTCTGTCGTGAATCACGCCGCGCTCTGGCAAAACTTCAACTCGCGATTCGTATTGCTCCTTCGCGCGCGCGGCAAAGAAATCATTTCTATACAACTGCAAATACGCAAGCCGTACAATCACTAACAGAAATGCCGAAACAAATAAGAAAAACAGGAACGCAATACGTCCCCTTCCCCAATCTCCCCCCATGGCGTCCTCGCATCGTGGACTACACGTTTTTTTGCCTCCTCATCGGGTCCATCTGAACCTGTGAGGTTCGTATTTGTCCAAACCCACGACCTTCAAGCGCAGTCCTAACTCGTCGAAAATCTTTGTTGTACGCAAACTGCTGCTGCACTGAGCTTAGTTCACGTTCAAGCACTCTCTTTTCACGTGCAAGTCTTTGCAATGAATAGAAAAGATGCGACGAGCGGTTGTGTTGATAAACTTTAAGAAATACCGCACCAAAAACAAAAAGTGTGAGTAAGGCCAAAAACTTCGACCCTTCTTTTTCCCAGGTCCTACCTCCCCTAACGAGCGGACGTAACAATATGGATGATCACCTTCCCCAGCGTTGTGTTTTTGTATCGCAAGTAGCTCTGGGCCATGAAGACCATACCAAACGTGAATGCCGCAACCATTAAAACTCCGCGCAAAAGCGCGCCAACATCTACAAAATGAAAAATTCCAAATTTGTCAGCAGGATCCATTTCTTTGTCCCGATACCTTCGGTGCCACCCAATCAAATTGAATGTTCCGCGCACACGAACACTAGCCCAGTAGTATGCTGCGATTGTAAAGAACAGTCCTGAGTACAAAAGTTTTAACTGCCAAAGCGCGATAAAAGGTTTCAAGAAAGAAATCGCAATCATGAAAATTAAGAAACCAATTCCGCGATTAATTTCCAGCATCCATGACCCAGGCTTTGGCAAAGCAGAAAGAAGCCCTGTGAATGTTCCAACAATGACAAGCAATAACCCCTTGCCAAGCGCAAAAAACAACAAGGCGAGTAATCCAATAAATGGACTCCCAACTCTTCCAACGTAGGACAAAAGTAAAACCAGCGGTGGAGTCATGCACGGCGAAACAACAAATCCTGACACCAAGCCAAAGAAAAACGCTGAGACCAATGAGCCATCAACATTTGTTGTAACGGATTGTTCACGCCTGATCATCGGTAGCCGCACAATGCCAAACATTGAAAGTGCAAGGTAAACAAAAATGATTATTAAAATTCCGACGGCAAGCGGACTCGACATCCAAGCGCCGAATGCAACCCTAGAAGTTGCAACCAAATATCCGAGAACCGCATACACAGATGAAAAACCAAGAACATAACTTGTAACAAGTAAAAAGTGTGAAAAGATCCCGCGTGCACGATGCGCAAAAAGAACGCCAAGAGTAATTGGCATCATCGAATAAAAGCACGGAGTCAAAGCAACAAGAAATCCTGCGAGTAGCGCAAGCAACAAAAGATAAATAACTGAAGGAATATTCGTTTTTTTAGCTTCGGAATTGATCGTTCCAGAGTTGATAGACTTCGCGGCAACCGTCATCGCCTTGCCGCCGAGATCGAGACTTTTTGATGCCTTGAGGGCGCTGTAGGCCCCCGCACAGACAATTGATGAGAGAATTGCCACCGAAATAAAACGCCGTACTGTAAGCATCGAGCCCTCTTTTTGCTGATTCTTCGCACAGGTTTATCGTAACGCTACGCGAGCATCGAACGCAAGAAACGCTGTTTTGACACTCAAAGGCAAAGTCGACATCCCAAAAAAGGATAAAAAATGCATTTTTCTCGTGACAGGAGGAATTGGATCCGTTACAAATATAAAATCAACTTGACGGAACCCCCCATTGTTCTGGTAAAATATGAATGTGCGCGGATGGTGCAAATAGAAAACCACCAAGTGTGGGCCCCACCTCGCTAGGAAATTAGATTCCGCTAGAGCTCGTGCGTAAGAACCTTCCCCCTACGTGCGAACACCGTTCTAGCGGAATCCTTTTTTTTATAACCTAGAAAAACATTCTTGCAAAGCAAAAAAACATTCTTACAAAAACAAGCTTGAAGCTGAACACACGGCCCGCACTTTCTAGATTCGCAATATCAATTTTTTTCACTCGATATTTTTCCGAAGGTAGCAAGCTTACAGCTTGTTGACTCAGGAAGAAAAATCAATATAATTCGGCTAACGTTTGCACATAAAAACGTGTGTAAAAAAACAATTGCATTGATTCATTTTTAGATGGAGAAAAATGAATACACTAAAAATTATTGCTTTGACCGCCGCAGTCGCAATCGCAGCATCTCCCATGGCATACGCGAACGAGGCTCTTAGAACTTCGGCAAAACGGGCACTCGAGGCCATTCGAACATCAAACATCGAGAAATGCTGGAACAAACTTTATCATTACATGTTTGAAGATGGGGACTTTGCTAAAGGAAATTCGCAAGGAGACCCCGACACCCTCAAAAAAGAGATCGAGCTTTGGACTACCATTTTGGGTGGGGACCGTAACTTTGCACTAAGCTGTCTTACAAAGGGAAACTCAGACGCCTACGACAAACGGATATCAGCCCCGCTACTTGCGATGGATATGACCGCCGCCATCGACCGAAAATGTCAGCCGCGACAGCCCAAACAACCTTCAGAAATTCAAAAAGATAAGGATTCGCTTGAATCCTTCTTCCGGTACTTTCGTGAGACCAAGTACACTTGGTGGAATCCACCGACGAGTGAGCAAATTCAAAATTGCATGAACGAAGCAATGTGTAACATAACCAGTTTCCTTGAGATTACTTTGGCATACAACTTTCCCGACAATGTAAATGACGATGAAACAAGCACACTCCTCAACGGAATTTCAGAAATCATAGAGGCCTACGAGAATGGCGAATGTTCAAAAAACAAAAAAAGAAAGATGGAGCATCATTGCCCCAGGCAGAAAACTAAGAAAGCGCGGGAAGAATCAATTGTTTCAAATTAGAAACATTCTAGATAGACCATATTTGTAAAATCGGGATACTCGTAAAAAACTTTATTTAAAAAAACACAAGGAACATTGCAATGAGAACACTGAAAATAATTGCTTTGGTCGCCGCAGTCGCAATTGTGGGATCTCCCGCGATAAATGCAAATGAGGCTTTGAGAACTTCGGCAAGGCAGCTATTAGAAACCATGGTAGCATCAGACATCAGGAAATGCTGGAAGGAACTTCATGATTACATTTTTGGAAAAGGCGACTTCACTCCTTGCGGAATAATGCGCTCTACCGCCTACAAAAAACGAGATCCAGCAATATTTCTTGCGGACGATATGAAAAGAAAAATCGAACTAAAACACAAAGAAATGCAAACTCCATCTTCCCAAAAGCATAAAGATGAAAGCTATGTGTATTTACTAAGGGCTTTCAGAGAAGCCTTGTGGGAATACCCATACAATATATTCAACGATCCCACTTGGAAAGACACTTTCAAAATAATGCACGATACAGCACACTTTCTTAAAATTATTTTGTTATACGATTTTTCATTACTAAAAACATCGAGTAAAGACAATGAAAACCTAATGAACGGAAGATATGACGGCACAATAGAATGGATCGATGGAATTACAGAAATCATCTCTAAATACCCATTAACCGAAGACGAAATGAAAAATCTTGAAAACCAACTTCTACCCCAGGACCGCGACGAAGAAGCCCTATTTAAAACGCTAGACAACCTCACAACCAATCTGCACCAATTGCTCGGTTAAATATGCTTCGTTGAAACACTCGCTTGGTATAAATAATGACATCGACACTGTGGTGGAACCATTAAGTTTGTTCCGCCATTCGGGTTCTCTTTTAGTTTTCCCAAAGGTTTCTTGCAACCCAAACCCGCAACAATGATAGAAAAAGGCGTTTTATCCGCACTTCTTGACGCACACCCCCTACTGGCTACACTGGAACCCCTTTTGAATAAATGAAGAGCCATCACAAAAAAAGTAGGATAAAATGATTAAAAAAATATTTGTTGTAGCCATCGCAGCCACAATTTTGTCTTCAAGCGGATTCTCTGCACCAAGCAACTACAAAAAAGCTGTCCTAACCTTGAAAGAAAGTGCTGCAGAACTTAAAAAACAGATTCTAGCCAATAGCAAAATAGCCCTTGCACGTTGTTGGAATGAGGAGCTACAAGAACATTTCTATCGGATCTCACTCGATTACATTGATTTGAGGGATAAAAACAGTCTGTCTGGTCCCGATGCAGATCTTGATTTCGAGGCTCAAAAAAGAAAACAAGCAGTTAAAGAAAATTTGACCCTCAGAAGGTTTGTTGGAAC
This sequence comes from bacterium, assembly GCA_018656485.1. Lineage (GTDB taxonomy): Bacteria > Babelota > Babeliae > Babelales > JABIAA01. The sequence continues at coordinate 4,894 of JABIAA010000102.1, forward strand.
CCTCGCAAATGTACGGACGGAAGCAAAAAAGTTTTACAACTTTGCATGCGACGAAAGTATTTCTTTGTCAGACGAAAGTAATTTTTTGTCGCTTAAAGACATATCTAAAATTTACAAGATTATCTTCAATTTTATGACTTCTATTGTCGACAACGATTTTCATGGCCAGCAATTTGGATGTGATATGGTAGAAGGTGCAACCGCATGGATAAATTCTGTCATCGATATCACCTCTCAATACAGAGGAATCACAGCCTCCTTCTGAATATTTATTTTTTTAAATTAAGCAGCAGGCTAAACCGGCCAGCTAAAAATGGAGATCTCTCATGAAAATGGTATACAAGGTTTTGATATTCGCACTGATAGCATCGCAGCAAACTTCGATCGCTACCCCAAGAGGCCGGCAGGACGCTATCACCAACATGGCGGAAGCGGCAGAAACAGGCCACAATCAATATCTCTATGTCCCAAGCGAACGTCAGATTGCACAATACAACGTACTTGTAGAAAACTTAAAAATATCCGCACAACGCCTGCTTGATCTACTCACACAAGAAAATAAAAAAATCGAATTAAGGCTATGTTGGCAAGATAAACTTTATTTTTTGTTAATCGCAAAAAATACAAATCCCTATGAAACACAATTCCCAGCAATGAAGGCCGTTTCCGACTATCTCGAAGCAACAGCCACTTCTGTGGAAGAAAAATTGACTATCAAAAACTTCAGAGATTATTTTTTACATGAAGCAAAAATGTTTATTGGTTGCCGCAAAACAATTGGTCATCAACTTGAGGCCTTTGCGAACTATCTAAAACTAATTTTGAACGACGAATTTAGATGCAAATACTTTCAAGACGAAGAACTACAAGCCGCAACAGCTTTCTTGAACAAAGTCTCAGACACAATCGAACAATATTTTTGGACAAAAGAAGATCAAATTAAATTTGAGCAAGATAAAAAAATCGAAGAGCTCAAATTAAGAATAGAAAGATTACATACTGGACTCTACAATTTTCATACAAAAGCAAACTGGTAGTTCCTGCCAACTTCGGGTTAAATCTCAAAACACAAAACCCACCGACAAGAACCGCTGGAAACAAATATTTTTTCCAACCATTAAAACCGCTTTCTACAGGCAATTCATTGTGAGAGGTGCAATACACATATCAAACTTTTGCACCGCCTCACACCAAAAAATTTTCTCGCACTTTTCGCCGGATTTTTTATATTTTCACTTCAAATAAAGCAACAGCACGATCGTATGATTTTTCAAGTCTACTCAAAATAAAAAAACACATGTGGAATAAACACTTTTTTGTGTTGACTCCGAAGAAAAATGAAATATAATTCGTCTAACGCTTACGCATAAAAACATGTGTAAAAACCATTCACGTTGATTCATTTTCAGGGGGAAAAAAATGAAATCTTTTAAATCTATAGCGATCGCTGGAATGATTGCTGCATCGCCTCTCAGTTTAGTTCGCGCAAACCAACAAACCTTCGAACTCAAGAAAGCGGCAAAGGAAGCAGAAACCGCGCTCGAATCAAAGTCTAGGACAACACTGATGCGCTGCTGGAAAGAAAAGCTCCACAACATTTTTGGGGATGAGCGTGAAATTACAAAAATACAAGACCTCGCGGAATATCTTCGCAATCAGTTTCTTTGTGAAAGAAAAAAAGAAAGAGCCGATTCATTAGCAGAATTTATTTATATCGTCTGCGGAAGACAATCATTCAGCCCAATTAATCCGAGTCGGACATTTAATATCACAAAAAGAATGCTAGCGTTAGTGCAATGTAACAACCTTGAACATTGTCCACTCAAAACCTTAGCCCCCGCCACGGAGTGGCTCAAGTCCATAACAAAAGTTATTTCCGGATACGAATCCAACGAAGAAGACGACACAAAAGACAGGTATGAAAAAAGATTCGCCGAACTTTTTTCAAAAAAATACCCGAACGGAATACAATTTTGTGGGGCAACAAAAGAATGTGAACAAGTAAAAAAAGTTTTGGCAGAAATAAAAGCAAAGGTTGACGCTGAAGTTGCCGCTGAATTTGATAACCAAAGCTTAAAGAGAAAACGAAAATGAACAAAAAATTAATCGCGACAGTTACACTCATACTCGCGGCTTTTAGTGCGACAAGTGCTTGCACCCCAGTTGAACGGCTACAGGCCGTCGCATGTTCCGCGAAGGAAACAATCAAACTTAAAAGCGACTCCACCCTTGATCGTTGTTGGAAGGAAAAGCTGTACAATCACATTTACAACAACCAACCACCACACCTTTTTTATTCAGACTCCGAAGGGCAAGAAAACATCGGTAGAATTGTAAATCTCGTCGCATACATGCACAAAACCGGGCATGAAGGAATTTTTAATTTCCTTGGATTTTTCATTTACCACGTATGTATGTCGTCGATAGCTGAAATTAATCCTAGCGCGCCATACAGCGTAGGAATTTCTAAAGATACATCGAAAGATGCAATTCATTGGATCTGCGAAATTTTAGGACTAATCAAAATACATGATTTTTCGAAACTCCAATGTCCCGACGAAATCGCTAACGATGCAGCCGAATGGATTAACGAAACTGTCGAAATTGTCGAAAGTTATGAACTAAGCAAAGAAGATCTGCGCAAGCTTACCGCGCGCGAACTTCACAACTTATGCGGAGGAATGTTTCCAAAAGATGTCAGTGATGAAAAATTCAGAGAAATAGCAGAATTAGCCAATAGTTTTCTATCCTTCCAGGAAAAATAAAATGATCAAAAAAATATTTGTTGCAGTCATCGCAGTCACGGCTTTATCTTCTTACACATTGCACGCAATCGACGATGTCGAAGCTGTTCAAACTCTAAAAACAAAGGCTACAGCGCTTCAACGGCTTATTGAAGAAAAGAACCGCAACACTCTCAGGCGTTGTTGGACTGAAAAACTAGAAGTCCTTTTTGCAAAGATAAGTCAAGACGATTCTCTATTGGAACGTGATAACAATCCTAACAACAAATCAATTCAGCAACGAAAAAAAACATTCATACAATTTGTCGAAACAATCAAAAATTCCGAACCAACCTCGTACGTTGGCGGTGCACATAGCTTTCATAATTTAGTTTGCACGCCAGGAAACTTTTTGAGAAATGGTGGCTTGGGCCGAATGGACAAAGTCATCTGCAAATTTATTGATGCTATTTTGGCTAATGATTACACAAACAATCCATGCGCAAAAGAAATGGTTGAAGTCGCAATTGAGTGCATCGATTCTGTTATCGACGTTCTCTCACAATACAAAGAAACCAGTGAGGATATTAGGAAGAAACGAATTTGGAAGCGCTACAGAGAAATTCTAGACGAAAGATATCCGAACGGACTTTCCGCAACAACAACTGAAGAAATGAAAGAAATGAAACAAATCCTTAACAAAATTTCAGAAGAGGCAAAAGCAGAGATAGATCTCGATGAAGGACCACCACAAAAAAGGCTGCTGCACACAAAATAGATTGAACACAATTTGTCGTGATATTTGGAAATAATTAGAGTAAAATTTTTCTAAAAAATAACTGAACTCAGGGGAAGAAGCATGTTTAAAAAAATAATATTTACAGCCACTGCAATCGCCGCATCTTTTGGAGCAACACATGCAATCGCCTACGATGAAATTGCAGCATCTGCGGGTGAAGCACTGCGGGGATTCTATGAGAGTTTAGGGGAAAACGGCATG
>JABIAA010000103.1 GCA_018656485.1 bacterium
CATTATGAAGCCTGTTACGTGGAAAAAGCCTGCGTCAAAGCCAATAATGTGGGACTGCGCAATTACAAATCCATCCGCAACCTTGTCAAAACGTTAGCCGAAAAAAACCAGGAAGAAAAGGATTCTGACGGGCTTATCCAGGAACACAAATTAATACGACCTCCGGAAGACTACGCTGCATTCTGGGAGCAACACGCAGCACAAACACAAATTTCGGAGGGCGCAAACACGGGGAAGAATCGTTTTGTCATGCCCAAAGAACAACTACCCGCAGTTTGGAAAAACGCAAGCTGGGAGAGAGTGATTGACGTTTTTGGCCTGGAAGTTGATGGAAATCGCAGATGTAAAGCCAACGAAACATGGATCAAATCGCCTTTTACAGGCGAAAAAACTGCTTCGCTGCATTTGAACCTGACAGAGAATATCTTCAAGGATTTCAGCAGTGGCCTAGGGGCGAAAATCGGTGTGCTCAATTTTTGCCAGGATCTTTTAGCGCTGCGAGGCCAGGCAATGAACTGCTATGAAGTTGCCTCCTGGATGGTGGAAAATGGAATTTCAAATTTGAATATACGTTCACGCGAGGTTAGAAACCATGATCCTGAACCCAAAAAACCGCAAGAAAACAAACCGATTCAAGTAGATTTAAGGCGTTTTGTACAGCCTCAACATCCTGAATTAGAACATCGACAGGTTTCAGATGCGACATGTCGGTATCTGGGATGTGGTTTTCTTCCGGAAAGGCCGAATGGAAACAAGCAGTCACCTCTCAATGGCCGGTTGGTGTTTCAAGTGCGAGGAATGTCTGGCGCCATACTGACACATGTCGGTCGTGCATTGACACTGCGACAAGAAAAAACGAATGGGAAATACTGGAGTTTTCCGTTCTTCAAAAAGCTGGAAATATACAACCAGGACAATCTGTTATCAGATGCTTCAGCAAAGGATCAAGTTCAGCGGCTTGGGTTGGTGCTGGTAGAAGGTTTTTTTGACGTGGCAGTTTTGGTCGAATCGGGTTGCTTGAACGTCGGAGCTCTGATGGGGTCGCACATGACCGAACAACAGGTAGCCCGAATAAAATTTATCAGCTCACACATTGAGATTCCAAAAATAACCGTTTTCCTGGACCGTGATGAAGCCGGGATGATTGGCGCACGAAAAGCAGTTACGGCGCTGCGAAAGAATGGGTTTTCGGCCGAGGCTTTTGACTGGAACCAGACCCTTGGGTCGTCATTTGTGGAAATCCCAGCGGCTATTATGGATCCAGGCGATATGTCGTTAAGGCAGCTAAAGTGGTTGAGAAAACAGGGAAATATTTGATTTCCATGTTTAACCCAAACGACCATTCGAAGGAATCGGGTTTATTGATACACGAATATGGTCGAACTTTTTGAATCTCGTTACACGATAATCATAGGGATTGATTGTTTTGGAGGTGGAAATGCGAGGCGGAAAACGTACGGGAGCCGGTCGAAAAAAGAAACCAGATCATTTGAGACGTGAACTGCTGACAATTCGATTGCCGCAGTGGATGATTTTACAGCTCAAAGACAAATGCGAAATTGGCTATTTTATCGAGGATCAATTGGCGAAATTGGATTTTTTGGATATCCCGGATGACTATGACATTGATAAGTAAGATCGAGAAAGGAGGAACATATGCCGATGTCAATGCAGGAAATAGAGAAAAGTCTGGAAACGCTACGTTTAAGCGGTATGCGAGCGACATTAGAAACCCGAGTGATACAGGCAAATCAAGGAGAATCTTCTTTCCTGGAAGTCTTTTCATGCCTGCTTCAGGATGAGTTGGATCACAGGCGGTCACGTTTGGTAGAACGTAGATTTAATGCTTCCGGTCTTCGTGAGAGAAAAACATTGACTGAGTTTGACTGGGGCTTTAATCCAAGACTCCCAAAAAAGGAAATTTTTGAACTGGTGACCATCAAATTTATACACAGCGGTGAAGATGCACTCCTGATCGGTTCACCCGGAACAGGAAAAAGCCATATTGCTAAAACAATTGCTCATGCAGCAACACAGGCATGCCATCAGGTTGTTTA
>JABIAA010000104.1 GCA_018656485.1 bacterium
AATTGTCAGCCCGGAAGCCGGAACAACGCGTGATACCGTCGAAGCAACAATCATTCAGGATGGTGTGTTTGTAACCTTGGTCGACACCGCGGGGCTTCGAGATGGAGCTGGTGAGATTGAAGCAGAAGGAATCAGAAGATCGTTTGAAGAAGCAGAAGCCGCAGACATTGTTTTGGTAATCGCCGATTCATCAAGGGCGTGCAGCGCGCAAGAGATTTCGGTTTACAGTGATCTTGTTGATCGGCATTCGCACAAAGCGATTTTTGTCTTAAGCAAATTCGATATAAAAAATACTGAGTTCAAAATTCCTGGGTTTGAAAATTCATTAGAAATTTCAGCAACATCTGGTGATGGGATTGAGAAATTAAAGGCAGAGTTGTGCGAAAAAGTGCGTGTGTGTTTGGATGGCTCACAAGAAACACCTTTTCTTCTCAACGAGCGCCATCGAAATATTGTGGAGCGCATTGCGAAAAAATTGGGTACACTGGGCACGTTTTTTGGAGAAGATATTCGTTACGAGATCATTGCTCATTGCTGCCGCGAATTGCTTGAAGAAGTTGCTTGCATCACGGGGAAAAATGTCGGTGATCGCGTAATTGATCAAGTGTTTAGCACGTTTTGCGTTGGGAAGTAATTATGTTTTTGGGGGAAGTGATTCGCAGAGCTGTTCTCTTGTCTGTAATCTTTTTGGTGCAAAGTAGTTTTTCTTTTGCAGAGTTCTGGTCCGAAAATTATGAGTCCGCTGTAAAAGGGCATGACAAAAAAAATGAATTTGTTTGGGAGCCGAAAGCAAAGCAGCCCTTCAGCGAGTGCATTGTTTCGTGGAACGCCAAGCGGCCATCGAAAGGTAAATTTGTTTTTTCTGTGAGTGCTTGTGTCGGCGATGAGTGGTCGCCATATGGAAAACTTGCCGAGTGGGGCGCAAAGGAACAAAAAAGTTTTTTCAACCAACTCAAAGCTGGTAGCGCGCCCATTCGAGTTGCACACGTTAGAACAGTCGTCGACGAAGGAAGAATGGCGACGGATTTTCGCGTGAAGGTGGAGGCCGAAGATGGCGCAAAAATGTCTGGACTCCATAAGCTCTTTGCTACGACAACAAACGATGGGATTGTTCCTCCTATTCCGAAGGAGGGAGATTTTTCTGATCTTGCAACAAGCGTTGTGAAGTGGTACCCGCGACAGTCGCAGATGGAGCTTCGTGACCATCCGCGCTTTGCAAAACTTTGTTCCCCTGTGTCGACGTGGTTGCTAACGCAATTTCACAAGTTTGGCAAAAAGGTAAAAGATTGCATTGGATTTCCTCATGAGGATGTTACAAAATTTGCGGAAGCGGTTCATGACACGGGAACGCTAGACATCTACGGTAATTGGCTTTTCAATGTTGCAGAAGCGCACAACGTTTTGGGCAAAAAGAAAAATTGTCGAGTCACTCGCTTAAAAGATTTTGGTGAGATGTACAATCTCATAAAAAAACAAAAGCCGGTTGTTGTTAGCATCCGCGGACCGATTCCTGGCGGGATCACGGACTATGCTGGCGGACATCTTCTTTCGGTTATTGGTTTTAGCAAAGAGCACCAGCGTGTTATTTGCATTGACCCAGGCTTTCGTCCTAGTAAAAAAACTTTGCACGGCTATCAACTTTTAGATTTTCTGAAGGCGTGGCGGCGTTCTCGTCACCTTACATATCTTTTTAGTTAAGGTCATAGAATAGCAAAGCCTGATTAAGTTCTTCATGCTCGATAAACTTTTCATAGTTTTCTTCTTCAAGAAGGCTTAATGTACCTTTCCCTAGAGGTTTTCGAAGTTCTTCAACTGCTGCGATCTGGGCGCTCATCATTATGTCCTCCATTAATTCTGGTCGCATAAGATATAGGTCGAATAGAACGTCCTCTTTTTTTATGCCTGGAAGCGCTCTGTGTTCTGTGTTTGCTATATGTGTGAAGCCTGCGGATTCTGTTAAGTATTTAAAAACGGGAACCACATCAGTGATTATCGCTGTAACAAGAGTTCTTCTCGGCTTCCATGCATTGTGTTCTTCAATTTCATTTATGACGTAATAGCTGAAAGGGGTCATGTAAAATTCTCCGCCGTTACCGCCAGGGACTTTAGACCTTCTTACCATAAATCTCAAAGGCTCAAATAGCCGTCGGATACACAGATTATTTATAGAGTAAAGTTGCGAGTCGGTTGCTATTTTTTTGTTATGGTATTTTTTTTCAATGATTTCTGTGTAGAGTTTTCCGATTGGTTCGTTTGTATCCCCAAAAAGATTTTGCAGATTTTTTATTTCCTTTAAAACTAAATCTATATTTTTTATGAATTCGATGTCTTCTGGACAATGTTTGTAGCAGCAATGTGCTAGGTCGTGTGCACCTTTTTCCAAATTTGATATGAGAAAATTTGCAGGGGCTTTAGATACTCCATCGGAGATTTGATTGAAGCGTTTCTGCTCTTCCGGCTTCATATTAAATTTTGTGTGTACCAACAATGGCACAACATGTAGTGATGCGATTTCTGCAAGCATTGCGAAAAACGTTTCTGTTTCTTTTAATAGCTTTGGATTTGTTTTTCTTAGTCCTGCTATTAGTGGGAACCAGATGTGATTTTTCGCCCCAAGGATTACGGAGTGGTTTATTGAGAAATTAGAAAGTTTTCTTTTTGGATGTGCCCGAATCGCTATATCTACTTCAGGCGAAGTCTCGAAAGTTTTTAGAAAGTCGTTTTCTAGGCAGGAGGAGTCTTTCACATGGATAGAGTTAAATTCTTTTAAAGGACCCTTTCTAGTGTCAGATTCTTTGTCTCTCAGGTGGTAGAGAATTCTTCCGAGCTGTTCATTCCACGGGGTATCATTGTTGCAAATTGGTCCGGTGAGAAGGTATACAAAATGGTTTCCCTTTCTAAGAATGGACATGCTGGATAAACATGCGTCCGCAGCTTGATGAATGATGGTTGCAATGCACAGAGCCACTGCTAGCTTCAGAATATTTTTCATTATTGGGTCTTTCAAAAAATTTGTACTTCATCTACGAATGGAAGTTCGAGAAAAGATTCTAGGTTTCGAAGGATCCTATGGTCTTCGAAGAATTTTTCATCGGTAAGCCAGCTAAGGGAACTAGTTGTTAATGGTTTTGCGATTGCCTTTATCATTGCCTCAGAAAGATGTTTTTTTATTAGGAGTTGGACTTTTTCATTTGGGATTGCTCGATAATACATGTCTTTTAAGGTTAATCCACATTCGCTTTTTGGGGTTTCTTTGTGTTCTGTGCTAGCAATGCATGAGAACCCAAAATCTCTTTGAAGTGTACATACGAGTGGGAAGGTGTCATTGATGCTTGCCAGCACCAATGTTTTGTGGGCTTGCTTCCCAGTTTTGTCAATTCTTCCAGCAACGGAATATGCAAAAGGAGTCATGCAGGATGTATAGGGGGCTTCGGCTTTTTCCCAGGATGGTACGGCTCTATGTCTGAAGAACATGAGTGCATTCCACGCCGAAATGGTTCCGGCTGCATCGTTGAGGGCGAGGAGGTCTCCGAGTGTTGGCTCTTCGGTTGGTCTATGTTCTTCGTAATATTTTTTCATGAAATCGTCGTAGCGATTTTTAATAAGTTCTTTGTATGCGTCACGAATTGGGCGACGATCATATTCAAATTTTGCAAGCAATGTGTCGGCAGCGGAAATAATTGTTTCCACATTTGTTAGAAACTCAGCGTCTTCGCCACATATTTTTTCAACGTTATTCTTAAGTTTGATGGCGCTTTCTTTAAGCTTTCCTAAAAAAATGTGTGCTGGGATATATGGTGATTTTTCGTGAAATATTTGTGCTACGGATATATCTCGCGGATCACCAGTTGCTTCCGCATGCACAATCAGTGGAGCTGTGCGCAATGAGTAGAGGCTGTCGAGCAGTGTGGTGAAATCATCGGTATTGCGAATTGAATACCGAGCCGATTTTCTAAGTTTTGGGATTAGCGTGAACCACGAGTGCCCAAACAGGTGAATTGTTGGAAAATCTTTAAGTGCGAATATGCCCAACGGATAGTCTTTGTACATGTCTGGGATTTTCACTTCTCCTGAGTGGAGGTGGTGAATGAGCACTTTGTCGTTGTAGCAGCATGATTCTTTTACGTGGATGTCGCCGAATTCGTCTTCAGCTGCAAATTTTGCAATGTCATTAGTTTGTCGAACCCACTGAGCATCGTTGTCACAAACTCCAGTTGATAAGATGTAGACGCGATGTTTTCCTTTGGCTAATACCACTAGGCATTGAAAACATGCATCTGAAACGTTATTCATTAATATTCCGATGCACAGAGATACTGCTAGTTTTGCGAGTCTGTTCATAGTCTTCCCCAACCATAATACTGAGACCGTCGTTGTTGCTTCTCTGGAAGATAATTGCAGAGTGCGCTAAACTTCGAAAGCCAATAAACATAGATTTCTACGAGATGAATGTGTCTCTGAGGTGAATGTCATTGTAGCGCAAATAGTTAAAAGTTACAGGGGTGGTTTATGAAAGCGTCTGAAATTCGCATGCGGTTCCTCAAATTTTTTGAGAAGCACAAGCACGAGTTGGTTCCGAGCTCATCGGTAATTCCGGCAGAGGACCCGACAATTCTTTTCGCAAATGCTGGAATGAATCAGTTCAAAGATAGTTTTCTTGGCAAAGAAAAACGATCGTACAAGCGAGCAGTCTCAATTCAAAAATGCATTCGTGCTGGCGGAAAACATAACGACCTCGACCAAGTCGGTTTCACAGAGCGACATCTGACATTCTTTGAGATGATGGGAAACTTTTCGTTTGGAGATTACTTCAAAAAAGAAGCAATAGAATTTGCTTGGGAATTTTTGACCAAAGAACTTAAAGTTTCAAAAGAAAAACTTTACCCAACTGTTTTCGAAACCGATGATGAATCATTTAAAATCTGGCGCGATGTCATTGGGATTCCAGAAACAAAAATTACGCGCCGGGGAGAAAAAGAAAACTTTTGGAGAATGGGTGACACCGGGCCGTGTGGGCCGTGCTCAGAAATTTTCTTTGATCGTGGCGATGAGTTCGGCGAACACGAAGTAGACATTGGTGGTGAGAACGATCGCTACGTCGAAGTCTGGAACCTAGTCTTCATGGAGTACGATCAACAGTCGGATGGCAAAACTATTTCCTTGAAACAAAAAGGCGTGGACGCCGGCGCTGGGTTTGAGCGACTTGCGTGCATGATGCAGGGTGCGGAAAACGTTTTTGATATCGATATTTTCGCAGAGCTTCACCAGGCAATCGCAAGATTGTCCGGGAAGAGCAATCTTTCAGCAAAGGAAAAAATTGCCAGCAATGTTTTGTGTGACCACATCCGATCTGTGTGCATGATCGTTGTAGATGGCGGGATGCCATCGAATGAAGGGCGAGGCTATGTTCTTCGTAAGATCATTCGCCGAGCCGCGTTGTTTGCAAAAAAACTTTCGGATGACATCCAGTTGTTTTCCGAACTTGTTCCTGTGTTTATTTCTGGTATGAGCTCTGTTTATCCAGAACTTGTTACAAGCGAAAAGCACATCCTAAAAACAATAAAGTCCGAGCTTCAGCGGTTTGACGTTAACCTTGGGCGGGGACAACAGTTTTTTTCCAAGTTTGTTAAAGCTAATGAAAAATCCGGGACCAAAAAAATTACTGGCGAGCAAGCATTCAAACTTTATGATACCTACGGATTTCCGTTCGAAATTACAAAAGTACTTGCGGAAGAAATCGGCTTCATCGTTGACTATGATGGCTTTGAAAAAGAAATGGCCAAACAGAAAGCGCAGTCCGGAAAGGGGAAGAAGTCTGCAAGGGCCGCTCTTCCCGACGTGCCATCCGAATTTTCAACAGAATTTGTTGGCTACGACACAACAGAAGTTTCCAGCACAGTTTTATGGGCAAATGAAAATTGGGTTGTTGCGGACAAGACAACTTTTTATGCAGAATCCGGTGGGCAAGTAAGCGATTCTGGAATTGTTAAAATTGATGACAGCGCACTGAAAGTTGTTGCCGTTGTAAAGATCGGAAATGCAATCGCGCTGTCCGTTGAAGGACTTGGCCAGGCTCCTAAAAAAGGAACAAAGATGGATCAGGCAGTTGAACCGTTGAGTCGTGAAGCGATAACCCAGAACCACACCGCCACACATCTGCTGCAGTCGGCTCTAAAAAAAGTTGTGGGCGATCACGTCAAACAAGCTGGCTCATCAGTTCGTTCAGATCAACTTCGCTTTGATTTCAATAGCACCGAAGGGTTAACGCAAGATCAAATTTATAAGATCGAACAAATCGTCAATGACAATGTTCGCGCGAACCTAAAAGTAGAAACCTCTGTGACAACTTTGAAGGAAGCGGAGAAGCTCGGAGCTACAGCTTTCTTTGGAGAAAAATATAATCCAGAGTCTGTGCGCGTTGTAAAAATCACAGACGTGTCGATCGAGCTTTGTGGTGGAACTCACCTTGGTATGACTGGGGATATTGGATTTTTCAAAATCACGAGCGAGAGCGCAATTGCGAATGGCGTCAGGAGGGTAATGGCTGTTACCGGCGCTGCGGCATTTGAGCTTATCCAAGAGTACGCGGGAATTATTCGTGTTCTGGGTGAAAAATTTAAAGTCGGTTCCACAGAGATTCCAGAGGTGGTCGAACGATTACAAGTTGCGAACAAAGAGCTTGCTGCCGATGCAATCCGCATGAAAGCTGAGCTTATGTCCGCATGTGTTCCGGATCTTTTGAAAGCAGCCGAAGAAGTTGGTGGAGCGACATTCATCTTTAAAAAACTCGATGGTGCAGATGCGACAGCGCTGAAGGGTGTTGCAGAAGAGCTAGCAAATAAAAAAAATGGACTATTCTTTTTGTACTCGACTAAGAATGACGGGCAGATTGTTTTTGTTGCGCATCGTCACGATGATGTTGACCAAAAGGTTTTTCGAGAAGTTTTAACGAATCACGGACTCCGCGGCGGCGGGAAAGGAAATTTCCTTCAAGGTGGTGGAAAGGTCGACGATCTAGATCTTTTAAGAGCCGGTCTTGTAAAATTACTTTCGAAGTAGCAGATTTTGATTGTGCGCGCCAAAGACTATTCCAAGCCGAAGCCGCATACTTTCAAAGACGTAGACTTTTTAGGGGAGTGGGAGCATGGGTTTAAGTTCTAGCCCGAAGTTGGGTATGTGGGCGGCAACGCTCGTTAATGTGAATGTCATTATCGGGGCGGGGATCTTCCTCAACGCGTCGCCACTTTGCAAGATGGCAGGCGGCTGGGGATTCCTTGCGTATCCGATTGGCTTACTGATTTTGATGCCGGTCATCCTGACAATTTCCGAGATGACAATCATGCGCCCGTCAGTTGGGGGGCTGTATGCCAATGCTCGCGATTTTCTTCACCCGGCGGCTGGATTCCTAGGAGGGTGGTCTTACTTTCTTGGTAAGGCGATTAGCTCTGCTTTGCTGTCACACACCTTTGTTATGTTTTTCCACAGGCGATTTGCATTCCTGCAGATTTTTCCAGTCACCTTGCTCGACACAATTTTCATCTTTGGGCTTGCCGGAATGAACATCGCTGGGGTTCGGCTTGGTGGAAAGGTGCAGTGGGTCTTTGCGTTGATTCGTCTGCTGCCGATCGGATTTGTGATCTTCTGCGGAATCGCTGCGTTGTTCATGGGGGTGGAGTCGACCGTTGCCTGGGGCGACATGACAGGACTTATGGACACCTTGCCGCTGGCCATCTTTGCCTTGGGAAGCTTTGAAGTAACTGCGACAATTGCTCACATGATCGAGGATCCGGCCCACACTGCGCGCAAAATCATTGTGACCTCGGTCATGATTGTTGTGACGGCATATCTATTTTTTCAACTTTCGATTTCCTACATCCTTGGAAATTCTCTCGCATCGTCAGTTGAGCCAGTTCTTCGTGTTTCCAACTTTTTGTTTCCGGGCGTTCCTAGGCTTGGCTTGTTTATGAACAATGTCGTTTTCTTTTCGATGATCTCAGGGGCCTTTGGCTTGCTCGCAAACAACTGCTGGAATTTATTTGCCCTTGCGAATGATCAGTGGCTTCCGTATAAATCAGCTCTTACAAAAATCAATGTAATGGATTCGCCTTGGGTTAGCTTACTCGTTGAAGCGGGCTTTGCCTCTGCTGCGCTTGCTTTTACGCGTCGCCAAATTCCACTTCAGAGCATGGCCGTGCTTGCCGCGGTTGTTGCCTACCTCCTAGTTTCGCTGGCCGCACTTCGTGCAAGCAAGACCTCAAAGCATCCACTTTATGTTGGCATCATATCGCTGGCCGCAGTTGGAAGTTGTGTCTACATTGGCTGGAAATGCCTTGAGAGGATTATGAGCGTGGGCTTGTCCGTCTCATTCCTGTTCTTGTTCTCGATCGGGATTATTGCCGCCATCGCAAATAAGTTTGTGAAGGGCCGCAGAGGGCCGTTCTTTAACGCAATGCATTGAAATAAAAAAGAGGGCGCTCTTCACGCCCTCTAATTCCTTGGCAACCGGTTGTAATCTCTTAGATTGGCATTTCGTCTAGGTTTGGAAAGCTAGGCATTTCCATCCCCCCTGGCATTGGTGGGGCTTGCTGCTTTCCTCTTCCACCTCGCTTGCCAAGCTTGCCCTTCATTTTCTTTATGTGTTCTTTTGTCGCTTTTTTGTCTTTTGCTCGAGACGCTGCGACATCTTTTCCGAGTGCTTCGAGGATTTCATATTTTGCTTCTCGGATTTCTCTGGTTATGCCCATCTTGAGCTTCATGAACATGCCCATGATTTTTTTCTTGCCGCCCATTTTTCCATGGCCTTTACCCATGTTGCCGCGACCCATGCCGGGATGTCCCATTCCAGGACCTTTGTTCATCTTGCCGCCATGCTGTATTTTTTTGTGTTGTCCCCATTTGTTTGGCTTTGGGTTGGCCATTTCGTTGAATTCAGGAATGCTCGGTGACTGAGGAAATGGCGTTGGTGTGACAGATCGAAGCGATGTGCTTACAGATGCAACGACAAAAAAGCTGCACAAAATGACGTTTTTAATAATTTTCTTCATAAAACCTCCATGTTTTTTTGAAGAATGCCTTCTAGCTCAATCAATTTAACACTTCGCGCTTTCTATTTGCAATAATCCTGGTTGGCGATCAGCGGGAAAAAGTTACATAAAATCTCCTTGTTCGCACCTATGGTGTGGGGCGGTTGGGACTTCTTGGGGATCTGGCATCCTGAGCAGTAATTGTTGTACAGGCATTTTTAACGTGGAGAGGTCCCAATGTTGTCTAGAAAACAGGCGGTAGCCGTAGTTTTAATTCTCACTAGCGCGATCATGAACGCAGGTGGAGAATTTGTAAAAGTTAATGAAGATTACTTTGTTGGGCAGTGGATGGACATTGTTCTTCCAAGGTCCGCTGACTTGATAGGCAGAAATGAAGTTGCCAACAGAAAGTCGTTCAAAAATATTTTGGTAGCGATGTACCGCCTACCTAAAGCAATGGATGAGCGGAATATGACTAATGCGGGAGATGTCGAGTCAAGGTTGTCGAACGTTTTCAGAGCAGCTTGCGATCTAAAATTTGATCGTGTTCAAAATGTTGTTAATGGCCTTACCGAAACTTTGAGTGATGATGAGTTAAAGCTTTTTGCATCACTTCTTTCTAAAAAGTACAGAGACCAATTTGCTGGATCGATTAATGATGATGCAGCCAAAAAGCTTGAAGGTGTAAATGTTGGCTACGACGAAAAGTTTTCAACATCTACTAACAACGATATTAAGTTCAGCAAAAAATTTAATTTGGCTGTCGATGCGTTGCGTACGCCTGAAAATCAAGAGCGCATAAAATGCATCAAAGAATTTTTTATTGGCAATAATGTTTCGTATTCGAAAGAAGCTTTTAATGATGACATAATTGAAGTTCTTCTTGCCCTTGAAAATCTGGATAGCCCTGCGGTTATTTCGTTCTTCGAAATGCTCCGCTTGGCTGCAAATGACAAAAGATATTTCGTGCAGAAGGTTTCGAAGTTAGAGTATCGCGACAACTTGATTGAAGATGTTCCAAGATTCTTGGATGCCATTCTTTCAGCTTCAGATGATATTGAAGATGAGTTCCGTGTTTCGTATGGCTCCTTGGCTGTGGCAGCGCTATCAGCTGTTGAAACCGCTAAGAAGCTCAAAGGATTCATCAAGCGCATGACTCCTCGTGCCGCTGCATTTCTTCTTGATTTTCTG